>NZ_CALXNG010000002.1:0-152785 GCF_944389695.1 Candidatus Parakkermansia intestinigallinarum | reverse complement strand
CTGGGCATGGTAGGAGATTTCTCCTCCATGCTCAATGTTTTTTCTGCCCCCTGCGTTGTTTTTCTCTTCTTCTCTCTACTCTGTTGCGGCGTCATTCCACACAATTAGCAGAAGAGCCCTTTTTTGTCATGGAAAGCTAAATATCCTTGACAAAAGCGTCAAAAGAACTTAATTTCAGCTAACGATCATGGCCGTGCTGCGTACAGAAGCGACGAGGATTTCACCGAGCTACCGGCAGATGGAGCTCAATCCTCAAGTGGCCGACGGCGACATGCACACGCCGGAAAACGTCATGAAGCAGGCCGAGCAGGCCCGCCAGCAGGCCGAATTCTATGAGGCTCAGCGCGAGCAGTGGGAGGCGCAGCGGCGAGAACTCGAGCAGGGCAACGAACAGAAGCAGCGCTTCTGCTATGAGATGAACCGCCTCGGCATGAACATGCACAACACCGTGCGGCGAATTGAGCAAGAGCTTGAATCCATGGAGCGCGAGCACCGGGAGCTGGACTCCATCTGCACCTGCTTCAAGAAACACCTCCAAATTCTCTCCGCCATGCAGCCGCAGAGCTGGAACACCGAGGGGCTCCGCGACCGCTTGCGGGACGCCTTCACCAAGCTCGATCGCGCCGAAAACGACTACGAAGAAGCCTACGCCATGAAGTCCCGCTTCCGGCACAGCGACGTGCTGCGCCACCGCCCGCGCTCGGGCGATGACGGCACGGGGCTGAACAAGAAGGAGCTCATGGCGACCTTCACCAAGGGTCTCGTCTTTCACCTGCCGCTTTTCGTTCTGCTCCTGATCACTTGGCTCATCAGCCTGTGGATCACCCGCTGACTCCATCCCTCTCCATCCCTCTCCATCCCTCTTCCGACACGATGAACACAAGAAACGCCGCCAGCAACCGCCTTCGGAGTGAAATGCCCCGGCACCGCGACGCCGCCTTCGAGCGCGGCGCGGGGCGCCGCCGCGCCGTCGACACCCTCGAACCCTCCGAAGATGTCCTTGAGCGCCGCCGCAGGCACCACCTCGTCGGGGCGAGAGCGGCGAGCCACGGTTCGGACGTCAAGGGCGCCTTCGGCGAAAACCTCTTCATGCTCATCGCGCTGCTTGCCGTCATCTACGGCCTCTACCGCCTCGGTCTGCACGTTCTCATCCACTCCTGACCCCAACGCCATATGCAAGCGAACATCGACGTAGCCTATATTGCCGGCCTCGCCAAAATCGACCTCACTGAGCAAGAGACGGAGCGTTTCACCGCCGATCTCAACCAAATTCTCAGCTACGTCAACCAACTTGAGCAGTGGGACATCGAAGGTGTCGAAGCCATGACGCACCCGCTGCCCACCTGCGACGCCCTGCGCGCCGACTGCCCCGGCGAAAGCCTCGATCGGCAGGCGGCTCTCGCCAACGCCCCCGCGCAAGAGGACGGGCAATTCCGCGTCCCGAAAGTCGTCGAATCCGCGCACTGATCACCCGCACCACACCACACCGATGACCCAGCCCTTCGGATCAGTCACTCACTGGCGGCAGCAACTCCTCGCCGGAACCGTCAGCCCCGTCGAACTCGTACAAGAGCTCTCCCGCCGCATCGAGCAGGAGAATCCCCGGCTCAACGCCTACATCTCCCATGACACCGAGCGCGCGCTCGCCGAGGCCGCTCGGGCAGACCTCAGCAAGCCCTTGGGCGGCATCCCCATCGCCGTCAAAGACAACATCTGCGTGCAGGGCGAGCCGACGCGCTGCGCATCGCGCATGCTGGCCAACTACATTTCCCCCTACGACGCCACCGCCGTCGCGAAGCTGCGCGCCGCCGGCGCCATTCCCTTCGGCCGCACCAACATGGACGAGTTTGCCATGGGCTCCACCGGCAAAAATTCCGCCTTCGGCCTCACCCGCAACCCGGCCGATCCGGAGCGCGTTCCGGGCGGCTCATCGAGCGGCTCGGCGGCAGCCGTCGGCGGCGGTATCGCCCTAGCGGCTCTCGGCTCGGATACCGGCGGCTCCATCCGCCAGCCGGCCTCGCACTGCGGCGTCGTCGGCCTCAAGCCCACCTACGGGCGCATTTCGCGCTACGGCCTAGTCGCCTTTGCCTCCTCACTCGACCAAATTGGCCCGCTGACGCAGGACGTGCAGGACGCCGCCCTCATCCTCAATGCCCTCTGCGGTCACGACCCGAAAGACTCCACCAGCAACCCCGGAGACTGCCCCGACTTCTGCGCCGAACTCGGGCGCGACATCGCCGGGCTTCGCATCGGCATCCCCCGCGAATACCTCAACGAGGGCAACGACCCCACCGTCAAAGGCGCTCTGGAGCGCAGCATCAGCGAACTGACGCGGCTCGGCGCCGAGCTCGTCGACATCTCCCTGCCGCACACCGAAGCCGTCATCGCCACCTACTACATCATCGCCTGCGCCGAAGCCTCGTCCAATCTCTCGCGCTTCGACGGCATCCGCTACGGCTACCGCGCCGCTGAGACCAACGGCCTCGACGATCTCTACAGCAAGACCCGCGCCACGGGCTTCGGCCCCGAGGTCAAGCGCCGCATCATCTTGGGCACCTACGTGCTCTCCAGCGGTTTCTACGACGCCTACTACACGCGCGCTCAGAAGGTGCGCTCCCTCGTCGCCCGCGACTTCAGCAACGCCTTCGGCCGCGTCGACCTCATTCTGGGTCCGACGGCACCGACGCCCGCCCCGCTCATCGACAGCGAGCATCAAAGCCCGCTGCAAACCTACCTCTCAGACGTCTACACCGTGCCGGCCAACCTCGCCGGCCTGCCGGGCATCTCCCTCCCCTGCCCTCAGGAAGGCTGCCTGCCCACCGGCATTCAGCTGCTCGCCCCGGTCAACGGAGAGCCCCTCATGCTTCGAGCCGCCTACGCGCTTGAAGCGGCCTTCGCCGACAGAGCCTGAGCTCCGCGTTCCGCCGCCGCCCGGCACCCGGCTTCAAGCTCGGGTGCTGCGCTGCGCTCCTCCGCCTCCCCCATCTCCGCCTCCGCAACCGCCATCTCCGCCGCTGCCTCGCCCATGACATCGGAACAACACGGCACCGCACGCCCCCTGCGCCCCACGCGCCCCGTCATGCTCAGCATTGCCGGCTCCGACTGCTCGGCCGGGGCGGGCATTCAAGCCGACCTCAAAGCGGGCCTCGCCATGGGCAGCTACCCGCTCACCGCCGTCACCTGCGTCGTGAGCGAAGTACCCGGACAGGTTGAGAGCCTCCGCGCCTTGGATGCCGACTTCGTTGCGAGCCAAGTAAGGCTCTGCCTGAAGCACTTTCCCGTGCGCGCCGTCAAGACCGGCATGCTCTACTCGACCGACATCGTCGAAGCCGTCGCGGCCGAGCTCCGACCGCAGGGCCTGCCCCTCGTCATCGACCCCGTCATGATCGCCACGGCGGGTGAGCCCCTCATGCTGCAGGAAGCCATCAGCAGCTACGAGCGCCACCTCATTCCGCAGGCCACCCTGCTCACCCCCAATCTCGACGAACTCGAGCGCCTCCTCGGCTGCCCGCGCCCCCAAAGCCCCGATGAACTCGCCGCCGCCGCAAGAGACCTGGCTCGGCGCTACGGCTGCGCCATCCTCGCCAAAGGCGGGCACCTGAGCGGCGACACCTGCTGCGACGTCCTCGCCGAGCCCGACGGCAGCCTGCACCGCCGCGAGCACCCGCGCACCAAGGGCATCTCCACCCACGGCACCGGCTGCACGCTCTCCGCAGCCCTCGCCGCCCGCCTTGCCTGCGGCGACTCCCTGCCCGACGCCGCCGCGCGCGCCCTCGACCACGTCAGCCGAGCCATCGCGCAATCCCTGCGGCTCGGCGACCTCGACGCGCTCAACCACGGCGGCGCCGCATCCTGACCCCCTTCGGCTCCGCCCCAAGCACACCGACTCGGCAATTACTGTTGCACGCCGCGCCCAAGCGTGGTAGCATGAGCCATGCAAGCGAGCTTTGAAGAAGCCATCAACCAACTCGTCGAGAGGCACCCCGAATACGCAGCCGAAGCCTACTACTTCATGCGCAACGCCATCGACTACGCCGCCGAGCAGCTCAACAAAAGCGATCAATCCCCCCACCTCAGCGCAGAAGAACTCTACCTCGGAGCCTGCGCCTACGCCCTCGACGAGTACGGCCCTCTGGCACGGCATCTTCTGGCAAGCTGGAATCTGCGCAGCAGCCACGACTTCGGCTGCATCGTCTACAACCTCATCGAAGCCGGCATTTTCGGGCGACAAAACAGCGACAGACAAGACGAGTTCGAGCACCTGACCCCCCTGTGCGACATCCTCGAAAGCCCCTACAGCATCATGCCGATTCCGCCGCAGACGCCCGAGGACGAAGCGGAGCCCGCGCCCCCCGCCCCCCGCAAAAAGGCCGCCAAGACCCGCTCGCGCCGACGCCAAACGCCGCCCTCTGACGGCACTGCATCCGCCGACAACTCATCAGACGACTCGTCCCCCGACACCGAATCACCCGACAACACATCACCCGCCGCATGAGCACCCCCACCCCCCTGCAAGGGCGCGATCTGCGCTGGCCCGCCGAATGGGAGCCGCAGAGCGCCGTCTGGCTCTCCTGGCCGCACCGCCAAGACCTCTGGCAAGGCGGCCTCGACGAGCTCATCGAACGCTACACCGAGCTCGCCGCCGCCATCGCCGCAGAAGCCGAAGTCCGCATCAACGCCGCCGCCGAACTGCACCGCGGCATCGCCGCACAGCTGCGTGCGCGCGGCGTCGAGCGCTACCGCCTCTTCGACCACCCCACCAACGACGTCTGGTGCCGCGACCACGGCCCCATCTTCACCCAACGGCGCGACGGCGGCCTGCAAATTGCCGACTGGCGCTTCAACGCCTGGGGCGGCAAATTCGCCCCTTGGGACGCCGACAACCGCATCCCCGAGCACATTGCCGGCAGTCTTGCTCTGCCGCGCCTGAGCAGCAACATCATCCTTGAAGGCGGCGCCATCGAAGGCAACGGCCAAGGTCTGCTCATCACCACCGAAGCCGTCCTGCTCAACGAAAACCGCAACCCCGGCCTCAGCAAGCAGGACATCGAAGCCGAGCTCCTGCGCCTGCTCGGCGTCACGAGCGTCTTCTGGCTCGGCTCCGGCATCGAAGGCGACGACACCGACGGGCACATCGACGACATGGTGCGCTTCGTCGCTCCCGATGCCGTCGTCTCCATCACGGAGCCCGACCCGCACTCACCGCACTACCGCAACCTAGCCGAAAACAACGAACGCCTGCAAGACCTTCGCACCCCCGACGGGCATCGCGTCGACATCATCCCCCTGCCCATGCCGCAGCCCCTCATCGCCCGCGACTGGAGGCTCGAGCAGCTCCCCGCCAGCTACGCCAACTTCCTCATCTGCAACGGCAGCGTCATCGTCCCCATCTTCATGCAGGACAAAGAGGACGACCGCGCCCTCGGCATCCTGCGCGAATGCTTCCCCGGGCGGCGCGTCGTCGGCATCGACGCCCGCCGCCTCGTCATCGAGGGCGGCGCCATCCACTGCATCACCCAGCAGCAGCCCGCCCCGGGCTCTCCCTTCTGAGACCCCTGCCCCCGCAGCCTTCCCGCGGCTCAGCGCTCGGCAAAGGCCGGGCCCGCGTCGCCGCCGGGTGGCGGTCAAAGCCCCGCTTCCGCACACAGGCGGAAGCGGGGCTTTCCCATAGGCTCATGCGGGGAGGAGAAGCAGGGCCGCCTCGAAGCCTCGCGGGGCTCCCGGCGCGCTCTCGCCCGCTCTCTCCTCTCTCAGCGAGCAAACTCAATCGGGTAGCGTAATCTCGGCGAGAGCCGCTTGGCTCAGCGCCACCTTCTGCCCGGCCTTCAGCTCCGACACGCGGAACTGCGCCGTCCAACGGTAAGAGAACCCGTTGGGATAAATCAAAATCATCGCCACCTCGCGGTGGTCCTCCTTCAGCTGCGCCAACTCCGCAGCCGAAAAGCGGCAGCGAAACACCACGCCATCCTCAACGGCCTGCCGCTGCGCCACGAAAGCCACGGCATCGTAATCCTGATTCACCCCCGAGGGCATATCCTGCACGTACACATTGACCGCCTTCAACTCGGCAGCCTCGGCAGGCAGGCGCAGCTCGAGATCAAAATTCTCCCCGTCATAGACCAACTCCGGCTCCACCTCCTTCAGCGGCACGGCCGGCTTCGCGTAAAAAGCCTTCGGCAGCTCCGGCTGCGGCACCAACTCGCACACATCCAGAATCGCGCAAGACGCCTTCGTCAGATACGTCGGCTTCATCCCGAAGGTGTAATTTCCGCTGCCCATCAGCGGCGTGCCGAGACGGTTCAGCTCGCTGACGGGCCCGTTGTTATGATACAGATTCACACAGTGGCCCAACTCGTGCCCCAGCCCCCCGAACATCTTCGTCAGCAGGCGCCCCTGCTCCGTATCCTGCCCGAGGTAGCGCAAATCAAAGCCATTGTAATCCAGCACAAAGCAATTGCGCCCCATAGCGAAAAATGGCACGCCGCCCGGGCTTGCATCATTGAACTTCTCGTCGTAGCGCGTCGGCATAATCACAAAGGTATGCCGACTGAATTTGCGCTCCGGATGCAGGCGGAAAAACTCATCGATCTCCTTGAGGCAATCCATCGCGGCCTCGCCCGTGCAAGGGTACTCCGCCGCCGGCTTGCTCCCGCGAATCAGCGTCACGTCCACATCGCCGTTCTCCCTCAGGGGCAACTCAAAGCTGCGATAGCCGAAGCCGTTGCGAGCCATCTCCTCGCCGTAAAAGCGGCGGAGGTAGAGCAGCAACTCACTCAGGCGGCGCTCGTAATCCGCCAGCGGCTCCGAATCACAACCCACAAAATAAATCACATTGAGTTGGCGATTCGTCTTGACCACCTCCTCGGGGCGATTCAGCTCCTCCCCTCCGGACAGCAACTCGCGTGCGCGCTCCGAAAAATGCTCCGGCACGGGAGCCGCCACTACCCCCGACGCGGCAAGCAGTATACTCAGCGATAAAAAAGCAAACGGTCTCATGAGACAAACGCTACCTGCTTCCCCGCGCAGCGTCAAGCCCAAAATGAGACGGCTTCGGCCGCGGAAGCTCCGCCGCTCTTCACCGCCCGCACCCCCGCCGAATCCTTCCCCGACAAATCATGCCTGCACCGAACCCTCCCCCGCCGAATCCCCCGCCGAACCCGCCCGAACCGAACCCGCCCGAACCGCGCAAGCCCCGGCCGATAAACCCCGGCAGACAAGCCCGAACCGCGCAAGCCTTGGCCGACAAGCCCCGGCATGGCCGCGCGCACGAGAGCCTCTCACCCGAGCGGCAAAAGCCCCCGACGCGGCGAGCGGGCGCGGCGTCGAGGGCTTGAGGGAGGGCGGGCGAGCAGGAGGCGGTGCCGATCAGCGGCTCAGTAGGAGCTCTCGCGGAACTTCACCCGGCGGAGCGGCACGGGCTGCCCGGCCTTGATATCCGAGACCTTGAACTCCGCCGTCCAGCGGTAGCGGAAGCCGTTGGGCAAGAGGAAGATCGCGGCGATTTCACGCTCGTTCCCCGAGAGCTGTAACAGCTCGATGGCGGGGATGCGGCAGCGGATGCTCAGCCCGGTGTCCGTGTCTTCCTTCTGCGCGGTGAAGGCGACGGCATCATAGTCCTGGTTCACGGCGGAGGGCAGATCTTGCACGTAGACATTGGCGGCTTTGATGTCTCGCGCACCGGGCGTCGGCAGCTTGATCTGCAACTCAAAAACCTTGCCGTCGTAAAGGAGGCTCCCCTCGGCTTCGCGCAGCACCTCCGCCGGCCGGGCATAGAAGTGCTCGGGGTGGTTCAGCCCGGGGAAGACTTCGCAGACATCGAGGACGGCGCACGAGGCTTTCGTCAGGTAGGTCGGCTTGTAGCCGAAGGTGTAGTTCCCTCTGCCCATGAGCGGGGTACCGAGGCGCATCAGCTCGCTGACGGGGCCGTTGTTGTGCGGCAGGTTGAGGCCGTGGCCCAGTTCGTGGGCAAAGCCGCCGTACCACTTGGTGAGCAGATGGCCGTAGGGGGTGTCCTGCCCGAGGTGGCGCAGGTCGAATTCCTTGTAATCGAGCGCGAAGCAGTGGCGGCCGTAGCCGAAGAAGGGGACGCCGCCGGGGTTCTCATCGTTGTACTTGGCGTCGTGCTGCGTGGGCATGATGACGAAATGATGTTGGCTGTTGCAGCGCTCCGGGTGCTCGCGGAAGTAGTCTGCGATTTCAGCGAGACAGGCTTGCGCGGCCGCTCCGGAGTAGGTGTATTCAGCGGCTTTTTTTCGCCCGCGAATGAGGGTGATATCCACCTCGCCGTTGTCCTTCATGGGCAGGGCGACGGAGCGGTTGCCGAAGCCGTTGCGAGCCATTTCTTTCCCGTAAAATTGCTGCAGGTAGAGGAGCAATTCGCTGATGCGCCGCTCGTAGTCGGCTACGGGTTCGGCGTCGCTGCCGATGAAGTAGATGACGTTGAGCGTGTGTTTGATCTCTCCGACGTCCTCCGGTCGGTTGAGCTCGATGCGGTCGGCCAGAAGCTCCTTGGCGCGATCGGAGAAATGCTCCGGAATCGGTGCGGCGAGGGCGGTACCGATGAGGGCCGACGCCAGCCCCCCTGTCAGTAGAGAAGTGAGTCTCATGCGTGGCACTTTAGCAGCCGCACCCCCCGGCGGTCAAGCTCAAAAGCCCCTTGCGCCCCGCAGCGGCCGCCTTCGGCAGAAGCCTCTGATGTCTTGAGGCGAAGAGGGATGCCGTCTTTCAGACTTGCAGATCGGCGCGTCTGTGGTAGGATAGGGGTATGAGAGCTTTGTCCTGTATGCTGACGACGGCCGCTTTGGCCTGTTTCTGCCCCTGTGAGCTGAGTGCGGCTGTTTCCGAGGCGGCGAATTCGGCGCGCAATGCCGCGCAGGAGTACGGATCTGCCGTCCGCAATTGCGACCTTGTATGGGCGCTGGACAACATGTACCCGCCGCTGCGCCGCACGCTGGCTGATCGTCTGGCGTCGCGGGATCCGAAGCAGGAGGCAAGCAATGCCCGCCGCATTATGGGAATTGAGCGCGAGAGCGACGAGGCCGCGCGGGTGCGCATGCAGCAGGCGGATCGAGCGTTGGTGGAGCAGTACCGCAAGATGGGCGAGCAGATGAAGGCTCAGGGCTTTGTGGTTGAGCGCTATTCCGTGGGGACTCCGTATTCGGAGTACGTCGTGGCGCATTCGACCGGCATGGTGCGCCCCGTGCTCAAGGATCGCGCGGGCGCTACGAGGGCGGATGCGCTGCAGGCCGATGCGGATCGCTCGCGCATTGTGGTGCTGCCCATTACGCTGGTGGTGCGCGTGCCTGCTGCCAGCGGCCGCATGCAGCGCATGGAACGCCGCAGTTATATTTACGCCATTCGCGATGAGGTGGTGTCCGGCGTCAATATGCGCGGCACGGAGCTGAATCGCTGGTATTTCGTGGACAGCAATACGCAGGTGAACACGCTGCGCACTTACTTCCCGAATCTGCCGCTGGACATAGCGGTGCCGCCGACGGGTGATCGTCTTCTGCCCTGAGTGTTCCGCCGCCGGGCGCCGCTCGGCGGGAGTTGTTGTTGTGCGCTGTTGAGCCGTGGTCGGCCTCCCGGAACAGGTTTTGCATGATTTCTCGCCCGAGGGGGTGCTCTCGGCTGCGCAGAATTTTGAGTTTCGACCCGAGCAGCAGTCGATGGCCGTCAGTGTCGCCGAGGCGCTCTGCGACGACGCCGCGCTGCTGGTGGAGGCCGGTACGGGGGTGGGGAAGTCGCTGGCCTATCTGATTCCGGCCGTGCGTTTTGCTCTGGCTCAGGGGCGCAAGGCGGTGATTTCCACACACACGATCAATCTGCAGGAGCAGCTCTTTCACAAGGATTTGCCGACGGTGGCGCGGGCCTTGGGGCTCGAGTTTCGCACGGCTTTGCTCAAGGGGCGCGCGAATTACCTCTGCCGGACGCGCCTGCGCCGCGCGATTGAGCAGGCGACGGATCTGTTCAATCAGGCCGAGGTGCGGCAGCTGCACGATTTGCTGGCTTGGTCGCGCGATTGCGGCGAGGGCTCGCTGGCGGAGCTGCCGCCGGAGCTGGAGATCAGCCCGAAGGTGTGGGCACAGGTGTGCAGCGAGAATCACGTGTGCACGCTGCGCAACTGCGGCCCGTCCTGCCCGTATCAGGCGGCGCGTCTGCGCGTGCAGGAGGCGGACGTGGTGGTGCTGAATCACACGCTGTTTTTTGGTCTGTTGGCCTTGGCGCAGGAGCTCGAATCGGAGGAGAGTGAGGTGCAGGACGAGGTGCCGGGCTTTATTTTTCCGAATGATTTTGCGGTGCTGGACGAGGCGCATACGATGGAGACGGTGGCGGCGCACCAGCTGGGCTCTTCGCTTTCTCAGGCGGAGTTGAAGTATGAGTTGCTGCGTCTTTTCAATCCGTCGACGCGCAAGGGGACGCTGCGCCACTACGCGACGCCGCGTTTGTTGCAGTTGATCGACGACGCGCAGAATGCCGCCGAGCTCTTTTTTGAGTCGGCGCGCGCGGATTGCCGTCTCGATGAGAACCGAGGGACGGTGCGCCTGCGCCGGCCGGGCTGGACGCAGGATGATTTGTCGCCGGCACTGCGCGTTCTGGCGGACGAGGTGCTGTCGATGGCGCGGGTTTGCGAGGAGGAGGTGCCGGAAGCGGAGTTGAAGGATACGGCGGCTCGCCTGCTGGCCTATGCGGAGGTGGTGCGCGAGATGGTTGAGCTGACCTACTTGGACGCGCGTGTTTACTGGGCGGAGAGTGCCGGGCAGGAGGGGCGCTTTATGGTGCTGCGCGCGGCGCTGGTGAATGTGGCGCCGGTGCTGCGCGAGAGGCTGTTCGAGTCGGGGCGCTGCTGTATTTGCACGAGTGCGACGCTGGCGACGGGGGAGCGCGGGATGGGGTATTTTGCGGGGCGCGTCGGGGCGGAGGCGGCGCGGACGCTGCGCATCGGGAGTCCCTTTGATTATGCGGAGCAGATGCGTGTTGTGGTGGCGCGCAGTATGCCGCCGCCTCCTCCGGCGAGCGAGCCTGAGTTTTATTTGCAGGAGTTGGTCGGGCATATTCGCCGCAGTTTGGAGGAGACGCAGGGGCGGGCTTTTGTTCTGTTTACGAGTTACGGGCTGATGCGGCAGGTGGCGGCGGAGTTGCGGGCCTTTTGTGCGGAGCGGGGCTGGCCGCTGCTGGTGCAGGGTGAGGATCGCACGCGCAGCCGGATGCTGAGTCATTTCCGCGAGAATATCGGCAGTGTGTTGCTGGGGACGGATAGTTTTTGGACGGGAGTGGATGTGCCCGGTGAGGCGCTGTCGAATGTGATTGTGACGAAGATTCCGTTTGAGTCGCCGGGCAATCCGCTGACGGAGGCTCGCTGCGAAGATATTGCGGCGCGCGGCGGCAATGCGTTTCGCGATTATTCGCTGCCGGAGGCGGTGTTGAAGTTTCGGCAGGGTGTGGGGCGCTTGATTCGTTCGCGCTCGGATCGCGGGCTTGTGGTGCTGCTGGATTCGCGTATTACGTCGAAGTTTTACGGGCAGCGTTTCATGCTGGCGTTGCCGCGCGAGGCGAAGCGCGAGTTTATTTGAGCGGGTTCGGTGTCGTTCGCTGTTCGGCGGGGGCTTTTTCGGTGTTGGAGAGGGGCCGAGGGCTTGTTTTTCAGATTTTTTGTCTTTTTCATCACTTTTTCTCAAAAAAAAGCTTGCATTGCTGCCCGCATGCGAGTATAATGACCGCGCACCCCGCCAAACGAGAGATGGCCTGAGAGGGTCGGAGCGAGTGAGGTCGGGAGGCACGAAGAAAGACAAGGAGCGGTAGCTCAGTTTGGTTAGAGCGCAGCCCTGTCACGGCTGAGGTCGCGGGTTCGAGCCCCGTCCGCTTCGTCCTTGCCTGAGGCGAGTGATTCATGAATCACTCGCCTTCTTCGCTTTTGCGCGGTGCGGCGCGGTGTGGCGCGGTGTGGCGCGGTGTGGCGCGGTGTGGCGCGGTGTGGCGCGGTGGTGCGCGGCGTGACGCGGCGTGACGCGGTGGTGCGCGGTGTGGCGCGGTGTGGCGCGGTGCGGCGCAGCAGGGCGCGGTGCGGCGGAGGGCGACAAGAAGAGGCCCCTCGGCTGCGCGGAGCGCAGGAGGGGCTTCTCGTGTTCGGCTGTGCTCGGCAGTCTGCCGGGCGCGCGGCGTCCTCAGTCGCCGCTCTTGAGCACGTTGATGAAGGCTTCTTGCGGGATGTTGACGCGGCCGATGGCCTTCATGCGCTTCTTGCCTTCCTTTTGCTTTTCGAGCAGTTTGCGCTTGCGGGTGACGTCGCCGCCGTAGCACTTGGCCGTGACGTTCTTGCGCATGGGCGAGATGCTCTCTCGTGCGATGATTTTGCCGCCGATGCAGGCCTGAATGGCCACGGTGAAGAGCTGGCGTGGGATGACTTCCTTGAGTTTGAGGGCCAGCTCGCGCCCCTGCGATTCGGCGCGTTCGCGGTGCACGATCATGGAGAAGGCGTCGACGGGCTCCCCGGCGATCATCATGTCCATCTTGACGAGCTGGGCGGCCTGGTAGCCGTCGTATTCGTAGTCCATGGAGCCGTAGCCGCGCGTGGTGCTCTTGAGTTTGTCGTTGAAGTCGACGAGGATTTCGGCCATGGGGATGCGGCAGGTGAGCATGACGCGCGTGTCATCAATGGTCTCGGTGTGGACGACTTCGCCGCGCTTCTCCATGACGATGCGCATGATGTCGCCGATGTATTCGCTCGGGATCATGATGAAAACTTTGACGATGGGCTCGCGGATTTCCTTGATCTCCTGCGGCTCGGGGAGCATGCTGGGGTTGTCCACCTGCAGTTCGGTGCCGTCGGTCTTGGTGACTTCGTAGATGACGGAGGGGTAGGTAGAGATGACGTCCATGTTGAACTCGCGGCGCAGGCGCTCTTGGATGATCTCCATGTGCAGCAGGCCGAGGAAGCCGCAGCGGAAGCCGAAGCCGAGGGCTATCGAGCTTTCGCCCATGTAGGTGAAGGCGGCGTCGTTGATCTGGAGTTTGGCCATGGCTGCCTTGAGGGCTTCGTAGTCGGCGGAGTCGACGGGGTAGATGCCGGAAAAGACCATGGGGCGGATTTCCTTGAAGCCGGGCAGCGGTTCGGGACAGGGGTCGGCGCAGTTGGTGTAGGTGTCGCCGATTTTGACGTCGGCGGCGGATTTCATGTTGGCGATGATGTAGCCGACGTCTCCGGTCTCGAGCTGATCGACAGCCTGCATTTTCGGGGTGAAGATGCCGACTTCCTTGACTTCAAAGGTGTCGTCGGTGGCGAAGAGCTTGACTTTCATGCCGCGCGCCACGCTGCCGCTGACGAGGCGCACGTAGGAGACGACCCCGCGATAGGCGTCGTAGACGGAGTCGAAGACGAGGGCACGCAGGTGCCCGTCCTGCTGTTCGGCGGGCGGAGGGATGCGCTTGACGATGGCTTCGAGGACGTCTTCAATGCCGATGCCGGCTTTGGCCGAGCAGAGGATGGCTTCTTCGTGCGGGATGCAGACGACGTCTTCGAGCTGTTTGTAGACCTTGGGCAGGTTGGCGCCGGGCAGGTCGATTTTGTTGATGACGGGTACGATTTCCAACTGCTGGTCGAGCGCCAGGTGCATGTTGGCAAGGGTCTGAGCTTCGACGCCCTGAGCGGCGTCGACGATGAGGACGGCACCGTCGCAGGCGGCCAGAGAGCGCGAGACTTCGTAGGAGAAGTCGACGTGGCCCGGGGTATCGAGCAGGTTGAGCTCGTAGGTCTTGCCGTCCTGCGCTTCGTAGCGCATGGTGACGGGGTGCGATTTGATGGTGATGCCTTTTTCGCGCTCGAGATCCATGGCGTCGAGCAGCTGGTCTTGCTTGTCGCGCTCACCGATGGTGTTGGTGAATTCGAGCAGGCGATCGGAGAGGGTTGTCTTGCCGTGGTCGATGTGCGCGATGATCGAGAAGTTGCGTTTCAGCTTGATATCCGTACCCATGCGCGCGCAAGGATACGCTACCGCGAGGGTATAGTCAAGTGAAATTGCATCGCTCGCAAGTCGGCGCTCGGCGCGGAACACAGGCGTGCGGGGCACGAGAGGCGCATGCGCCGTCGGCGGGCGAAAGGCGCGGGCTCCACGGCGGGAAGGGCGCGGTCTCAGCGGCGCTCGGAAGACGGAGCTCAACGGCGGGAAGGGCGCGGGCTCTGCCGCAAACAAACGCCGCTCTGCGGATGCCGGAACGCGCTTAGTCGGCGGCTTCTGTGCTGCTGAAGCCGGGCTCGCGCCAGAGGTAGGAGCGCATGACGTCTTTGAGCTTGCCGTTGCAGTACAGCTCGATCTTCCAGCTGAGGATGTCTCCCTTGCGGATGCGCTCCTCGCCGTTGAAGAAGAATCGGGTGAGTTGCTCCTCAGCACGCTCGCGAGGCTCGCGGTACTCAACACTGCGCTGCTGCGGCTCGGAGCGGCTGAGCGCTTGGGTGTAGTGCATCACGAGGCGCACGTGAGCAGAGGGATCAGCATCGTACCAGCGCACGTAATAATAGTCGCCGAGGCGGCGGCGGCGCTCATCATCGGTGTTGGTGCCGTAGAGCAGATAGCGGTTGTGGGCGCGCACGGGAGCGTGCTCGATATCAAAGGACGCAGGCTTGGTGCTCGTGAGCGGAAGGTCGGCAATGCTGAGCAGCGCGGTCTCCTGCGGGGTGCTGCAGGAGACGGTCAGGAAGCCGGCGCAGGCGGCGAGCACGAAGAGGCGCTTCATGTCTCTATTGAATACCGAAAGGGCTCATTTGTCAAACACAATCGGCGCCGCAAGAGTGCCGCCGGACATGTGTCCCACAGTTTTGTTCGAAAGGAAGCGCAGAGCGAGCCGGAAGGCGTTTCATGGTGACACGGAGGAAGCTGCGATACCCGGCAACATTGTTGTCATAGGTGGCATCCGGCAAATTGCTTTCCCTGAGGGCATGGCTGATACGCCCGATGCCACTGCCCCATTTTTCAATCAGTCCGAGATATTTAAAAGCTTCAGCCAGTGATGGATTGCTGGGCAAAGAGAGCCCCTCGTGCAGATTATGAAGGCTCTATCACCAACATCAGGTGATTTTTAAAACGCCACAAAAACTCCCCACCATCGGCAAAGACAGTGGGGAGTTTTTTGTAGGAATTTTTATTGTTTCACAAGTTTGCCAACTTATCGCCAGCAGGAAGAGACTTAATGTAATCTTCCATGTATTGCCAATCTGGATTACCGTTAGCATCTACTGGTAGAGAAATTTGTAGGTCTTTCAAAACACCACTGTAAACGGCTCTTCCATAACTAAAACGGTATCGCTCATTGTTAATTACCGCACAAATGTACATGGCGCGATATACATTCATCTCAAACTTAGGGAGCAACATGTTTATTCGCCCATGACCAACCGCATAAAATGGTTTTGGTTGATAATATGCTTTACAAAACATATCCACCGATATGACATTTGAATTGCCGTCCCCATGAATTAACATATTCGTAGTAGATAATCCAAAAGCATATTCCTCATCTTCAATGCCATAAATTTGCTCTTTCTTTACCTTTTGTTCATCGGCAATGTTTCCATTGCAATCATCTATCGCTTCGGTCAATGCTCTTACTAAAAAAGCACCACTGCCACAACACGGGTCGGTTGCCGTGTCTAATTTGATACAACATAACGGCAGGGCATTTCTATCTCGTAACGATGCATCCGCACATGTGCATTTTTGCACACCCCTCATAACGATGCCGTATGCACCGTTACGGAGTAAGATATGGGATTTTACTGCAGTCTGTGCGTACATCTCGTCACCTCGTCAAACTGGAAAATGTTCATAACGGTCTTTTCAGGTAGACCATATCTACCAACTGAATACCGTTCTCAAATATCGGATGATCATAATTGTCTATAAAATAGTTTGGTAAGCTATGAGAATAAACGAAGCCGCACTTTTCATAGAACGGAATCGTCAAAGGACTATCACCGGTTCCGACCTGCACAACGGTATACTGTCCTTTATATTTATTGACAACAAAATCAATCATCGCTTTTGCATATCCTTTACCTTGGTACTCCGGAACTGTCGCAATGTTTTTTATCTCCAGCACACCATTTCCTTCATCGGTTACAACACACTCGCACTTAATGCCATCATCATCAAGAATGTACATCCTGCCCCTGGAAAGATAACGATCTATCATATCTTCTTGCTCATCCGCTAATAACAATAAATCGAGATACTGTTTCTTATCAGTCAAAATCTCAATAACACTCATGCCACACACCTGCAAAATAAATTTTTACGTAATCCCAAATTCCCCTGCATATCGCATTACTCCGCAAGCCTCCGGTGCATCTTCCCTCAGCTTATATGCCATGAAATTCTTCTTCGGCACGTCAAAGGGTGCCTGTATGCCAACGGTATCAGCCGGAACATATCCGAATTTGGGATAATAATTTTCGCTGCCCAGTACAACAGAATACGCAAAGCCAAGGTCAGCTGCAATCCTATGTCCCTCTTTTACCAATGCCGTACCGATTCCTTTTCTTTGGTACTCTGGGATTACAGAAAGCGGAGCAAGCGCAAGAACCGGAATATCTCCAACCCACGCTTTTGTAAACATAACGTGTCCGACAATGATTCCATCTATTTCCGCAACGAGCGACAGCTCGGAGATATAGGAATCCCCGTTTCTAAGAGCATTGACCAGATCCTGCTCGTTGCCGTCCGCATGGTCAGCGCTCTCAAAAGCTGTCTTTACCACATCATAAATACTTTCGTAATCACTTTTATTTTCTCTTCGTATCAGCATGCGGATTCCCCTGTCACAATCTGATATTCTGCCTGACCAAGCACACTTAATGCCTCCATCTCATATTCTGCCTTTACCAACACATAGTCTGTATTAAAAGTGGATATGGCAAATATCGGTATATTCTTTTCTGCTAGATGAGAAGCAATCTTGGCCAGTATGCCGGTCAGAGAAAAGTCCAGCAAACCCTCTATCCGAAAAGCTCTCCATCCATCCTCTCGGTCTGTGGTGTTATCTGGAGCATTAAGCTGGCACCCCTTCTTCGACACACGGGAGGGCGTTTTTTACCCCCGAGCACGAGTGGGTGCGTGAATATCTTATATCATGCCGGACGATGCAACGCAAGCCATTTTTTGAGGGAATTTGGAGCGTAGGAGCGGCTTCCCGAGCTATGCGAGGGCGAGGAGCGCAGCGACAAGTGCCGCTCCGCAGCGTAAAAGTCCCTCAAAAAATGGGGTTCGAGGGTCATCCCTGCGGCCTCTGTGTACATCTGGGGGCTTTGATTGCCCAGCGTTGAATGCGCTCGTTGCCCGTTGTAGTAGTCGAGCCAGCGAGCCGTTCTTTCCTTGGCTATCTGTAGACTCGGAATATCTTCGAGCAGAAAAAACTCGTGTTTGTAGGTGCGCCGGAAGCGCTCCATCACGATGTTATCTGCCCATCGTCCTTTGCTCTCTTGGCTGATGAGAATACCCTCTTCGAGCATCCTTGTCTGCCACCTCTCTGAGGTATACTGACTTCCTTGATCCGTATTGAATATCTGAGGCCTGCGCCCGGTCGAGAACGCCATCTCCAGAGCCTCCGGGCACAGATCCGTGCTCATGTTATCTTTCAGGCTCCAGCCTAATATTCCGCGGCTTGCCCAATCTATCACCGCACAGAGATAGTAGTTCTTTTGTCCGATTTGGAGGTAGGTGATGTCACTCGTCCACACTTCGTCAATTCGTTCTATCTTTTTATCTCTGAGACGATAAGGATACTTTCCGCCTTTCCTTGGATTCGCCGCCACAGTCGTCTGTGGATGCCGGAAGATGGTGCGCAGGCCCAGTTTCTTCCGAATCGTGGCGATGCGTTTGTAGCCTGCCCTAATGCCATGCTGGCGCTCCGGCATACAAAGGAGACGGCGTCGTCCCAACGTTGCATCTTGAAGGTAGAGTGCTTGCAGGGCTCGAGCCAAGTTTGCTTCCGCCTCCTGCTCCGCTGCCGTCGGTGTCACCGGTTTGTAGTAACTGCTACTACGAGCCACGCCCGGCAGCTCGCACCGGCGCTTTCGACTCAATGTGTGAGCATGAACATCCACGAGCCGGTGCCTCTGCTCTACAGCCCCGACTCTTTGGCTTTTTTTGACAGCCGGTCGAGTTCGAACTCCCTCTGCCCCAGTAATCGCTGTAGCGTATCGATCTCTTTCTGCTTTCGCTCCGGTTCACTGCGTAGCCCTTTGCGCGTGAGGCTCTCTTCTATGGCTTGCCATGCCTGCTTCTTCCAGTCCTTAACGGTTTCCGGGCTAATGCCGAAGTCTGAGGCAATTTGAGCCAAGGTTTTCTCGCCGGACAGGGCTTCTTTAATTACTTGTTTTTTTATGGCGACGCTGTAGCGGCCGCGTTTATGTATAGGGTTGCTCATGATGGGTTGCGCGTGGTTTCGTTAGATGATACGCACTCCCTTGGCTGAGGGCAAGCAAAACGTGGGTTAGCCTCGTGTCCGGAAACCCGGGGCCAGCATAGCCCTCCTGATTGGCAAAGGCCACCAAGGTTTTGATGTAGGTTTTGTGGTCATTCGGGAGTTGCTCCTTAAACTCCAGTGTTTCCGATTCGCCCGCATTGATTTCGTCACGTGTCATGCGCCATTTCGTACAGCCGCCTCCTAGTTATCATATCCCTAAAGCTTTGTCAAGGAATCATGTATGCAATGCAGAGCAGCGCAATTTATCAAAACAAAGGCCTTGTATCCGGGCACATGTTCCATCTCGTCTCCTTTCTGAGGTTGAATCTCTTCAGCAAAATAGATCCGTGGCAATGGATGAATGAGCCCTTCATGGCTCAGCCGCTAAAGGATCCCCCTACTACAAGGAGTTTTGCTTTGAGTGCTGCTCTTGCCTTGCCGCCTTCAGATTTCCGGCTCGCGCGGTGTTTCCCGCAAAGCAAAACGTTGGGACAGGTGTGGCCGCTGCGGGCAGCTGCTCTCTTTTTGCTTGCCATCGGCCCGCGGCGTGCTATAACGTTTTCATGGCTGTCCCCCAGAATACGATTGCGCTCATTTTCGATTTCGATCATACGCTCAGCCCGCACAACATGCAGGAGGAGACGATTTTCCCGGAGTTCGGCATCAATGCCGAGATTTTCTGGAAGAAGTGCAATGATCGCAGCCGCAATGAGGGCTGGGACGGTGAGCTGAGCTACCTCAAAGAGCTGCTGGATGCTCTCTGCCTCGACGGGGTGAGCAATGAGCAGTTGAGCAGCTTGGGCTCGCGCTTGACCTTTTTCCCGGGGATTCCGAGTTTCTTTGAGTTGCTGCCCCAACGCGCGCTGAGCGACGAGCATCGCTATGCGGGTATCCGCGTGGAGTATTACGTGATTTCCAGCGGCATTAAGAGTATTCTCGACGGTTCGCTGATTCGCCCGTACATGCGGCAGATTTTTGCCTGTGAGTTCAGCGAGCGCGAGGGGCATATTGATTTCCCCAAGCGCGTGATTTCTCACACGATGAAGACGCAGTTTCTTTTCCGCATCAACAAGGGGATGCTCAATTACAACGAGGATGTGAATGATCACATGGACGGGGATTTGCGCCCCGTGCCGTTCTCTCACATGATCTACATCGGCGACGGGCCGACGGACGTGCCCTGCTTCACGGTGATGCGCCAGCAGGGTGGCACGACGGTGGCGGTCTACGACAAGGATGACGTGACGCGGCAGAGTTTCCGCAAGTGCTACGACCTCAAGTCGGACCAGCATCGGGTGGACTTTTTCGCTCCGGCCGATTATTCACAGGGCAGTCACCTGTGGAATATCTTGGAGTTCCGCGTGCGCGACATCGCCGATCGCATCCTGCACAATATGCGCTGAGGGAAGGGCAAACGCCGCCGCGCCCGCCGCTGTCTTCGGTCGGGAGGGCCGCGCCAACAGGAAGCCCCGCCGCTTCGGTTTTCCGAGGCTGCGGGGCTTCGTTTGCAGGAGCGCGGTGAAAGGCCGACTCAGAGTTCTTCTTCGGCTTCGTCGTCGGCTGCCGGGCGGTTGTTACCGGTGGGCTTCGGCGCGGCCGGGCGCGCGTGGCGAGCGGCTTCGATGAGGAAGAGTTCCGCGACGCGGAAGGCGCGGCGCGATGCCTCGGCCGCCGTGCGGTCGTCCATCAAAGCGAGACCGTCTTCGGTCACTTCGCCGAGGTAGATTTTCCATGCGCGGCGCTTGAGTTCATCGGCATCAATGTTGCCGTTGAAAGCGGGAGCCGGGTTCTGCTGGCCGGGGTTGTCGCCTCGGTTGCGACGGCGGCGCTTGCGGCGACCGCCTCCGCCGCCTTCGTTGCCGCCGACGGTCTCGGGCACGGCGTAGCCCGGAGCGGGCTCGAGCTCGCGCCCCTCAGCGTTATCTCCGCTGCGGCGCTCCTGCTGAGGCCGGTTGTTGTTGCCCTGCCTGTTCGCTCGCTCATGGCGAGGCTCCTGCGGCTTGCGGGCGGAGGGCTCGGCTCCGGCGGCGGCCGGCTGAGACTCGGGATGCGCGGCCGGCTGCGGGGCGCGTTCGGCCGTCTGCTGCGGAGCAGGTTCGGCCGCAGGCTTCGGGGCGGGCTCGGCTACAGGCTTCGGAGCGGGCTCGGCTACAGGCTTCGGAGCGGGCTCAGCCGCGGGCTGCGGGGCCTTGGCCTCAGCGGGAGCGGCCTCGGTCTCCACCGCGTTTTTCTTGGAGGAGGCACTGCGCGCACGGGAGCGACGCACGGGCTTCTCGGCAGGCGCATCGGCGGCGGCCTGCGGCTCGGGGGCAGCGGCGGCAGCCTTGGCGGCTCCCGTCGCGCGGCGACGGGCGGGCTTGGGAGTCTGAGCGGCAGGGGCGGCGGCGCCGGCTTCGCCTGCGGCTTGGGCGGCCTTGGCGCTCCTGCGGCGGGGCGCAGGTTTGGCCTCGGCTTCAGCGGACTTCTTCAGTTCGTCTTGTTCCATGTTCTGTGTTGTCATTTATTGAGCCGTGACGTTCTGGTCAACTTGGAAGCACCATTCGGCCTTGTGGCTGGTGCCGTCGGAGGTATTCCAAGTAACGTGCACGGAAATGCTGGGCATGTAAATGCGGCAGGGCGGCGTCCACTCAATCGTGCGGCTGCTGTGGTCAACCTTGGCCGGCACTCTGCCGAATCCGCTCACGCTCATGCGAACGGATGAAAAATCAATACCCGCAACGCCGCTGAGCTGCGCCGAGATTACCGGCACCTCACAGCTGACGACGGAGCGCGGTCGCGGGCTCACCGGGAAGGGAGGAAGCGGCGTCGATCGCGGGAGGGTGCCCGGCTCGGCTCCCGTCGAAACCATCTTGCCGAGCTGCGCCGTGCGGAAGTCCATCGCTCTGCGGAAGACGGACTCATCCGTCCCGAAAATCATGTAGCGATGAATCTGCCAAGCAGGCTCATCATCCGTCACCTTGCCCGGCACCACCGTAAAGGCCGCCGTGTAGCCGTAGCTCGGCATGCGCTCGAGCATCACGGGCGTGTGGTAGCCGCCGGGGTAACAGAAAGTCGTAATGGGGCCGAAGAGTTGGCTGAGCTTCTCGCGCGACTTGCCGAGCTGCTCGTCGATGAAGGCGACATTGGCCTCGTCGCCCTGCGCGGCCGCGGCTTTCCACTCGGAGGGGTAGGGGTGTGTGAGCGAGTGGCTGCCGATGGTGGCTCCGTTCTTCATCATCTCGCGCACCATGTCCACACTGAGGCTGTTGCCGCGCCCCGTGAGGAAGTCGGGGTAGAGGAAGAGCGTGAAGGGGAAGCCGAACTCGCGCAAAATGGGGTAGGCGTCGGTGTAGACGCTGCGCCACCCGTCGTCGAGGGTGATGAGGACGCAGCGGGCCGGGAGCTCGCGGCGCCCGAAGCGCCATTCGAGGAATTCCTCCATGCTGATGACCGTCAGGCCGTTGTCGCGGATGTACTGCATCTGCGCGCGGAAGTCGTCCGTGCGCATGAGCATCTCGGTCACGGGCTCGGTTTTGCTGAAGTTGTGGTAACCGAGCACGGCGACGCGGGTCTGATCGTGCGGCACGAGCAAGGCCTGATCCGGCGAGCAGCTGCGCAACCGCGCTCCGCTCCGGTCGGCGGGCGGAGCAACAGCGGCGCCGTCGGCGGGAAGGTCGTGCCAATCGGGCTCGGGCGGCAAGTCGGGCAGCTCATCCTGCGCCTGAACCTGCACGACGAAAAGCAGCATCAGCATCGCCGGGATTATGTGCAGAAAGCGTCTCATCCGCCACGAAGTTAACACATTCAGCCGACAAGGCAAGCCTTATTTCTGTCAATTGAGCTTCCGGCGCGCCCGATTGCTCATTTTATGCTGTAAATGGCGGCCTTTCTGTGATAGACTTCACGCACATGGCTGAGCAGAACATCATATGCAAACCGACGCGCGACACCTTCGTGCGCATCGCCGTCATGCTGGCTGCCCTCGTCGGCTTCGGCCTCTACTTTTTCTACGACGGGCTCGTCGGCTACCCGAAAGCCAACGAGGTGTACCTGAGCCATCGCGCCTTCGCCGAACTCGGCAAACTGGCCGCCGAGCAACCCGTCGACCGCCCCGAGACGCGGGATGCGGAGGCTTGGCGGCGCCTGCGCGAATCGACCCCGCTCTTCCCGACGGAACGCGAGGGCGAGAGCGTGTTCTGCCTCACGGCCGGCGGTGAACGCGTTCCCCTGCCCTCGGATGCGGCGGTCGGCACCTGCCCCGTCGAGACGCAGGATCTGGCCGCCATGAATCGGGACTGGTACGCATGCTGGCAGACCTACACGGCGCGGCGGGGCTTCCCGCTCAAACCGGCCGATCACCCGTACACGGACTCCTCCGTGCACGAACAGCTTTACGCCGGAGCGGGCTGCATGCTGCTGGCTCTCCTGCTGCTGGCCTTCATGCTGCGCATCGCCCGCCGCCGAGTCGAGCTGCACGGAGACCTCGTGACCATCGGCCGCGAGAGCTTCCGCATCGCCGACATCAGCTGCATCGACCTGCGCCAGTGGAGCAAGGGCTTCAAGGGCTTTGCCCGCTTCACCGTCGGCTCCCGCAGCATCAAGTTTGACGGCATGACGTACGGAGGCTTCGACCCGAAGAAGGGCGAGCCTGCGGAGGCGCTCATGCAGGCGATTCTCGCACAATACAAGGGCGACATCATCGAGTATGACCATTCGGCCGACCAGAGTCGTTAAGGCGGCCGGCTCCGGGCTCCGCCGCCTCGCGCGGAGCCGCCGCCCGCATCTCGCCCTGCGCGCGCTGCAGCGCTTGGGCAGCGGCCTGCTCTCCGCGCGCTTCGTCATCACCCTGTGCACGGGGCTGATGGTGATGCAGCTCGTGGTGCTGGGCATCGGCATCTGCGGCCGCATGGAGCAAGCGGCGCGCCTCGACCTCGACGTCGCCCGCATGAACATGGCCGCCATCGAGGCGCAGGGCCTCGCGCGAGCCCTCTCGGGCAGCCGCGCCAGCAGCATCAGCGCCTCATCGGGCAACGCCCCCGCAGCAAACGCCCCCGCGGCCGACGCGCAGCCGGAGCAGAGCGACGACCCGAACGAAGCCCCGCCGCTGCAGCCCCGCACCGTCGAAACCATCTTGGCGGAAGACGCCGGAATGGACCTCATCTCCGCCCGCATGGAAGATGATGCCGAGCTTGCCGCCGAGCTCGAGCGCAGCGACAGCGCCGATGACGGCGCTGACTCCGGCCCGACCACACAAGATGAAGCCGAAGTCGACGAGCTGATTCGCTCGGGCGTAGCGGCCATGATCGAAGGCGACGTGCGCCGCAGCATTCTGAACTTTCAGGCGGCCTACGAAATCAACCCCAACCACCCGGCCCTGCTCTACTACTACGGCATGGCCTACGACAAACTCCTCAACCCCGACAAAGCGCGTGAGTACTACATGCGCGTGTTTCGCATGCGCGACCGCGCGGGGCGCTATTTTGAGCGCGCATCGCGCCGCCTGACCTTCGGCATGGCGCGCCCGTCCGACATGCGCGGCAAACTCTCCTTCGGCCCCCACCGCACCCAACACAGCTACGACCCCGAGACGGGCGAATCCGTCCGGCTGCTCATTCCGGTGCTGCTGGCCTCCGGCGAAGAAGTGCTGCCCGAAGACATCAAGATTGAAATCCAGATGTTCGACCTCGTCAACGGGCGCAAAATCGAGTTCAACCGTCTGGCCGAGCCCGAGCCCGCTTGGGAACACGAAGCGCAAACCTTCAGCGACGGCGAAGAAAACCTGCTCGTCTCCTACCGCATCCCGCCGCTGACCATCGACGAGCAATCCGTCTACGGCGACGTGCGCTACTACGGCTTCACGGCCAAACTCCTCTACAAAGGCGAACCGCTCGACTGCATCAGCAGCCCGTCCGCCCTCATCCTGCACGAGCAAATCCTCAACAACAGGCGGCGCATCGCCCCCGGCGGCCTGCTGCCCGACGACGGGCTCAACTACGAAGAAGCCCTGCCGGTCTCCGACTTCCTCTACGAACAGGGCACCGCGCCCGAAGCCATCGAAAACATTCCAACCGAACTGCCCGATAACCCGTCATGATTCCCATATTCCCGGAACAGCCGGCGCGCCTCGGCGTCTACACCCTCATCCGCCTCCTGGGCTCGCATGAGCACACGGATCGCTACTTGGCCAGCCAAGAGCACGTGGAGCGCAAAGTCATCGTCGAGGTTCTGCGCCCCACCGCCGAAGAAGAAGAAATCGGCAACTTCGTCGGCTCGGCGCGTGCGCGCGTCGGCTCGAAACTGCCGCACGTCGCCAAGGTCCTCGACTCAGGCTGCGCCGACAGCTACTGGTACCTCACGCAAGACCTGCCGCCGGGCACCCCGCTCTCGGTGCGCACGCCGGGAGAAGCCCTGAGCGTCGACGACATCTGCCGCATCGTGCTGGCAGCCGCCGAGCTCTACTGCGCCGCAGCGGCCGCCGACCTGCCGGTGCTCGCGCTCGATGCCGACATGATCTACCTGACGAGCAAGGGCGCCGTCCACTTCCTCTCCCCGGTCACCGTCGGCGGCAGCCACCGCACCGAGCAGACGCAGCAGGCGATGCGGCAGCTGGGCCTGCTGCTCAAGCCCTTCCTGCCCGTCAACGTCCCCGGGCAGACGCGCGCCGCGACCCTCATCGAGTGGATGGCGGAGGGCTACGAAGGCCGGATGCTCGATTGGGAAGGCATCGGCTCGACCGCGCAGCTCATCCGCCAGCAGCTCAACCCCTCGGCCACCGCCGCCCCGCTCAAGAGCGTCGTGCGCGTGCACGACGTCAACAGCAGCATGAGGCGCGAAAACCAGCGCCGCCGCAAATACACCCGCAACGCCCTGCTGGGCGGCATCTGCCTGCTGATCGTCGCGGCCATGAGCCAGCTCGGCCACCTCTTCACCTTCAAGGTGGCGCATCAGCTCTCTCCGGTGAAAGACGGCTACGTGCTCTGCGAAGGCGCCCGCGTCATGTCCCGCCCCGTGAGCATCAACGAATACGCCCAATTCCTCGACGCCCTCAAAAACATGAGCAAAGCCGAGCGCGACGCCATCAACAAGGGCATCCCCGAAAACGCGCGAAAACACGAACCCGACGACTGGATCGGCATGCAGCAGGACGCCATCAACCACCGCAACCGCTACGGCCGCGAACTGACACCCGACGCCCCCGTCGTCAACGTCTCGTACTGGGACGCGCTGGCCTACTCGCGCTACGCCCGCCGCCGCCTGCCCGACGCCAAACTCCTGCAGCCCGTCAGAGCAACACTCGGAGCCTCCGCGCTGGAAGAATGGACCGCAACCCGCACCAACGATGACCCCGTCATCGGCGACGCCTGCATCATCCTCTCGGCCAACAACAGCGGAGCCCGCAAAAACAAAGCCCCCCTTCCCCAGGCCGAATGCGACCCCGGCGCCCGCAACCCCAACCGCACCTTCCGCCTCCACGCGAAATAACACCCGAAACTCCACCTCAACACCCACCCCATCCCGACCATGAAAAAACTCGTCACAGCCGCCCTGCTTCTGCTCTGCTGCCTACTCTTCACGGCACCGCTCTCCGCGCAAATTGAGCTGCGTCTCGAACCGGAGCGCAAGCAGTACCTGATCGGCGAATCGGTCCTGCTCAAAATCACCCTGACCAACCACACCGATCGCACCCTCGACTTCCGCAACAACCCCAATAACCCTTGGCTGCGCTTTCAGGTAACCAGCTCGGCATCGCCCTACCCGCTCTCGCCGATTGCCATCCTCAAGTTCCCGCGCGTCACCTTGGATCCCGGGCAGCAGAAGAGCTTCCGGCTCGACATACGCTCGGGCTTCAACTTCAACATGGACGGCATCTACAAAGCCACGGCCATCGTCACCATGCCCGACCAGCGCTCGGCCTACTCCTCCAACGCCGCCAGCTTCACCATGAGCAGCGGCGGCGTCATCCGCACCTTCAACATCCAGCGCGGCGGCCAGCCGCTCCAGATGCACGTCAAACACCTGAGCGTCAACGGGCAAAACTGTCTCTTCGGGCAGGTGACCCAGCAGAACTCCCGCCGGGCCATCGGCGCCTGCTACTTGGGGCGCTTTCTCAACTTCATGGAGCCGCGCATCCGCCTCGACTCGAAACAAAACCTGCACGTGCTCTGCCAGTCCACGCCGGAAATCTTCACCTACTCCGTCATGAACAGCAAGGGCAACCGCGTCTCCATCAAGCTCTTCAAGCGCAGCGGCGGCCCCGTTGACCTCGTCAGTTCCGGCGGCGCCATCTACCCCATGGGCCTCGTACCCTACGTCGCGCCCAAGGGAGACGAAGAAAACGTCCGCAAGATCACCGACAGCCCGATCTAAGCGAGATCGCGGGGCGAAGGCCGCCTTCGCCCCGCGACGCCCCCGCAGCACCCGCAGCACCCGCAGCACCCGCAGCACCCGCTGCCCGCCGGCCCTACCCCCTGCCCTCTCTGTTCCGAAGATTCTCCTCTTTGCCTGAGACCCATGACCACCCCCACCATCGCCATCGTCGGACGCCCCAACGTGGGCAAATCGGCCATCTTCAACCGCATGGTCGGACGCCGCATCGCCATCGTCCATGACCAGCCCGGCGTCACCCGCGACCGCCTGAGCGCGCCGGCTCGCATCACCGATTACGAAGCCCTCGTCGTCGACACGGGCGGCATCGGCTCGACGCTCGACGACGGCTTCGCCGAGCAGGTCGCCCTCGAGGCCGACATCGCCCTGAACGCCGCCGACCTCATCATGTTCGTCTGCGACTGCCGCGACCACCTGACACCCATCGACAAGAGCATCGCCGCACGCCTCCACAAGAGCGAAGTGCCCGTCCTGCTCGTCCTCAACAAAGCCGACACCGACAAACAGGAACTCAACCTCGGCGAGTTCGCCGAACTCGGCTTTGCCGACTTCGTCTTCACCTCCGCCGCCCACGGACGCGGCTTTGCCGAACTGGCCGCCAAACTCAACGCGCAACTCAAAGCCCTGGGCGCCGCGTCGCACCGCGCCGAAACCGCCCCCGACACCGAGCCCGGCGAAGAGCCCGAACGCGAAGAAGTCAGCGCCGACTCCCCCATCAAAGTAGCCGTCGTCGGCCGCCCGAATGCCGGCAAATCATCGCTGATCAACGCCATCCTCTGCGATCGCCGCACCATCGTCTCAGACGTCGCGGGCACGACGCGCGACGCCATCGACGTGCCCTACAGCCGCGAGGACAAAAACTACGTGCTCATCGACACCGCCGGCATGCGGCCGCGCTCCAAGCGCGACACCTCCGTCGAAGTCTTCTCGGCCATGCGCAGCGAGAAAGCCATCCGCCGCTCCGACATCTGCCTGCTGGTCATCGACATGGCCGCCGGCGTCACCCAGCAGGATCGCCGCATCGGCTCCATCATCGCCAAAGAAAGCAAGCCCTGCATCATCGTCGTCAACAAATTTGACCTCTACTGCCCCGACGCCCCGCTGAGCGCGCGCAAAGAAGCCGTGCGCGAACACATCCGCGAAAACCTCTTCTTCTTGGACTACGCCCCCGTCGCCATCGTCTCGGCCAAGCGCAGCGAGGGCATCGACGGCATCTTCAAATCCATCGCCCGCGTGCAGCAGGAAGCCCTCAACATGCCGGGCACGGGCGAACTCAACCGCCTGCTGCAGCGCGCCATGGAGATGAACCCGCCCGGGCAGCACCGCGTGCTGCACAAGCGCCTCAAGCTCTTTTACGCGACGACGGCCGTCAACGAGAAATACACCACCATCCCGGTGCCGACCTACGTCCTCTTCGTCAACGACAAGCGCCTGCTCTCCGACAGCTACGCGCAGTACCTGCGCAACACCATCCGCTCGCGCATCAAAGCCGCCGGCGTTCCCATCGTCTTATCGCCGCGCTCGCGCGTCCGCAACGACTAAGGGCGACAAACGCGTCGCAACGCGCCCGATACGAGTAACGCAGTCGCGACAGAGACGGCCCCCCGCAGCAGGACTGCAGGGGGCCGTCATGCGCCGAGACGAACAACCTGAGCGCGTCCGGCAGAATCAGAGAACAATCACCTCTTGCGCCAGCGCATCGCCAAGCGCTTCAAAAACGACTTACGCTTGCGGAGCGAGCGCAGAGCAACGGCAACGGAATCGTAATTCATCGGCGACTTGGCCCGCTTAGCGAAGTCCGAATCCACAATCTGCTTGAGGAACGAGGACAAGTCATCCATCCACTTGAAATTGTATTGCGGCAACACCGGCGGTGTCGACAACATCTCCTGATAGGCCGCATCATCCTGATCCAAGAAGCGGACAAAGTCCACCACCTCGTTCAGATTCGCGAACTTGGACACATCGACGATGGATTTCGGATTGATGTAATCCGGCACCGACCCCCAATAAATCGGCACGGAACCGGCCATCAGAGGCTCAGACAGCTTTTCCGTCGTGTAGCCTTCACCATAAGTATTTTCCCATGCGATGGTAAACTTGTACTGCCGGATGAAGTCTTTTTTGCTGGTAGAGCGATTCCGGTCAAGGCGGCCGACCAGTTCGGGCGCATCCAAATTGTGCAAAACGCGTCCGGGACAATCCACATGCTTATACGCCATGAGAAGCCTGCAAAACTCCATTCGCAAACGCGCCCCTTCCTGATCCTGGTGATCGTTGGAATAAATGAAATTGCAAAAACGCGTCTTGTCGCTCACATCCAAGCCCCGGCGATCATTCACCGACGCGTCCATCGTGATATCAAAATCAGAGAGCCGGAAATACCGATTGCCGTACTGAATCGGCTGGCAGGAAATCGCGTAATCACACTCATTGAAATCAGGGTGCACGTTCTCCCCGTTAAAAAAGACCTTCAGGGCGTTTTGGTACTTCATGTGCTCACGCGCATAGCATGAGTAAAATACAATATCAGGATCATCCGAGAGCACGGGATTGCAGAAAGGCCGCATAGCCTCCGTAAGATAAAAATGCTCGAAATCAAAATTCGGACAGTCGCTGTAGGCAATTTTGACAGTTTTCATTTAGGTATCAAGGAAGAAGTTGTCTCACAGGAAAAGCGCTCAGCGGAGCAACGGCGCCGCCTCATCGAAGGTGAGCGTGTCATCTCATCCAAGAGGCCATGTTATCATATGACAATCGCCATTGCAACGCCAAGATGTACTAAACGTATGCCGCGAACAAAATATAATCCGCCCCTCTCGTCTTCAGAGCCGCGACACGGCCGAGAGAATCGCCGCGGGGTACAGGATATGTTCCTGCACCTGAATGCGCGCGTGAAGGCTCTCCGGCGTGTCTCCCGGCAAGACCGGCACGTGCGCCTGCATGAGAATCTCGCCCGTGTCCATCCCGGCATCCACATAATGAACCGTGCACCCCGTCGTCGACGCCCCGGCCTCCAGCGCCTGCTTCCACGCCTCGACGCCCGGGAACTTAGGCAGCAGAGCCGGGTGAATATTGAGGATGCGGCGCGGAAAAGCGCGCAGCAACGGCTCCTTCACGAGGCGCATGAACCCGGCCAGACACACGAGATCAACCTTCAGCTCCGTGAGCTGACGCGCCAGCGCCTCCTGCACCTCGAGCGGAAACTTGTTCTTATACCCCTTGCAATCCATGTATTCGGCACGAACGCCGCGGCGGCGGGCGCGCTCGAGGATGTAAGCGTCCTCGTGGTCGGAAAGCACAATGACGACCTCGGCATCAAGGCGACCGTCATCAATGGCATTGAAAATGGACTGGCAGTTGCTGCCCGAGCCCGATCCCAGTACGGCAAGACGTAAACTCATAACACGGCTAATCTACCCGAAAGCCCGAGCCTTGTCAATCTCAAAGCCCCCGCCGCAACACCTCGGCCGAACGCCGCGCATCGCATCAATCCGCGCGCCGAGTCCAAACGCCAAACGCAGCCCGGCAAGCCGCTGCCGCACGCCGCAAGACGCCGTCCTTTCAAGACGCCGCCGCCGCAGTCACGCCATGCAACAGCCGTGCGTCATGCAAGGACTACCGAAGCAGATAAGGCATACAGAGCTGCGTCACGAAACTCATAGGTTTGAGCTGATCAAGAGGCAAAGACAGCCCTTCATCCCTCACGTATCTCCGTGTCGAGAAGAGCCCGGGGATGATCAGCTCGTGCGCGACGAAATCCGGCAACAGAGCCATCGCCTCGGCAAGCTTCTCCCTGTCATCGCGCCGAATGAACAGGACGCAGACCTGACCGCTTTCTTGGGCTTGCAGAGCCGTCTCGAGCCCGGGCGGCAGGTCAGACACGAAAACAACGGCGTTGGTGAAGGACGGCAGGTGTTTGGAAAGTCTCCGCAGGGTTCGCCATGCCTGCCTCCGGTTCAAGCCGAGTGATAACACATACGTTCGTCCGGGCAAAAAGATTTGCGAGTAAGAGATAAGAAAGGCTCTCTGATCTCTTTGCAGCGAGGGGGACGGATGAGCCAAGTTGTCGCTCACAAAGGCGTTCAGCGCAAGTTTGGGTTCCAAACGCCGCGTGATCGCGTCTTTGACCAAAGGGCGAACGCGAGGCGGCGTGAGAGCGCACCTCCAGACGCACAACTCAACGCTAACGAAGCGGAAGGAAGACATGAGCCTTTCATCAGGGAAGCGTTGCAGCAAGTCCGCAAGCGACTCCAGCGCATCAAGGAAGCACAGCGGGTGCTTGTGGTAGGCTCGGGTAAGTGAATGGCTACGAAGCCTCCAATGGACGAGAACGGCGTCCACCAAAGCCACTCTATCAGCCAAAAGAAAGGAGGCGTAAGTGAAATAGGTGTCATTGCTGTTCTCAATAGGCTGGTAACGCAGCCCGTGCTTTTCGATAAAACGGCGACGCCATATCTTATTCCACGGCGTGCCGGCAATGAGTTGAAACAGCTTGTCCGGCATGGCCGTGCGCGGACAAAAAACTTTCCCTTTCATCCGCCCCCATAATTCAGGAGGGATTTGTCGTGGCGCGGGAACGGAACGCCCCGTTGCCTCCTCGTAGACGCTCACGCCGCATACGGCCATGTCTAGGTCTTCCGCCTTGGCCTTGGCATACATCAGCTCCAGCAAATTCGCTTCAAAAAAATCATCGGAGTCAAGAAACATCAGATACTCGCCCCGGGCCATTTCCATAGCTCTGTTCCTCGCCGCACCCGCAGTCTGATGGGTTCCCGCCAGAATCTTAATTCGGGAATCTTCGCTCGCGTGCCGCTGCAAAATCTCGAGCGAGCAATCCGTAGAGCCGTCATCAACGCAAAGAAACTCCGCCTCCTGCAGCGTCTGCACTCGCAGAGAAGACAGACACTGATCAAGGTATTTCTCCGTGTTGTACACGGGAATGACAACGGATACAGCTATTGTTTCATCCATATCATACAGGTCGCTAGCCATCGAATAATAACATCGCCTAAAGAAAAGTCAAGCTAACACTTCGGAGAAAGCGGCCCGAAGCACACCGGAAGATACGATATCATGCAATGTCCCGGTGCTCCGCAGAGCTTTTCAGCGAAGGAGCCATGCGTGAGCTGCCGCAAAGCCTCCGGCGGCGTCTGCGAGCGCCTTGGCGGTAAAAAAAAGCGGGCGCTGCATCGGCAGCGCCCGCGAAAGGGGTAAGGGAGACGAAAGGCTCTCTTTACTGGAACTGCATCATGATGAGGCCGGCCAGCACGATCACGGCGATCACCACCCAGAGCAGCACGATGCTGCGGCTCTCGGCGGCCGAGCCCGTCCCCTGCAGGCGGGAGTACTTGCCGCGGACGCGCGAGCGCTTCATGAAGCCGTCGTAGTTCTTCTGCAGCAGCGTCGCCTCGACCTGGCGCATCATGTCGAGCAGCACGCCGACGAGAATCAGCAGGGAGGTGCCGCCGAAGAAGTTCGTCACCATGTAGTCAAGACCGCCCCAGGTGTGCAGCAGCGTCGGCAGGAAGTAGATGAGCGTCAGGAAGAGCGAACCGGCAAAGGTGAGGCGCGTCATCGTCGTGTCGAGATAAGCCGCCGTGGGAGGGCCGGGACGCACGCCGGGGATGTAGCCGCCGCCGCGCTTGAGATCCTCGGAGATCTGCTGAGGGTGGAACATGGTCGCCACCCAGAAGTAGGAGAAGAAGAAGATCATCAGCGAGGAGATGATGTAGTAGGGGTAGTCCGAGGGCGAAAGCAGCCACGAGGTGTAGGTGTGCACGGGGCTGTCCGCGCTGAAGAGCTGCATGAGCACGAAGTTCGGCAGAGCCAGAATGGCCGTGGCGAAGATGACGGGCATCACGCCCGAGTAGTTCAACTTGAGCGGCAGGTACTGCGTGCCGCCCTGCGTCATCTTGCCGTGCCCGACCACGCGCTTGGCGTACTGAACCGGGATGCGGCGCTGCGCTTGGTTGATGATGACGACGAGGGCCACGACCAACACCATGAAGCAGATGAGCGCCACCATGCCGAGAGCGCCGAGGGGGTTGACTTCCGTGCCCTTCATCACGCAGGTCTTCCACGCGACGCTGCAGGCGCCGGGCAGGGCGTGAATGATGTTGACGGAGATGATGAGCGAAACGCCGTTGCCGATGCCGCGCTCGGTGATCTGGTCACCGATCCACATGAGGAACATCGTGCCCGTCACGATGATGAAGACGGTGGTGATCGTAAAGATCGGGCCGGGGTTGAGCACCACGTCGCCGAGGCCGGTGAGGCCGATGCGATCGGGGTTTCTCAGCGTCGCCGTGAGCATGTAACCCTGAATGACGGCAATGATGATGGCGAGGATGCGCGTGTACTTCGTCATCTTCTGGCGCCCGCCTTCCTCGCGCAGCATCTTCTGGAAGCGCGGGATGACCGCCCCCATGAGCTGCGTCATAATGGAGGCGGAGATGTAGGGCATGATACCCAGAGCGAAGATACCCATCTGCTGGAGACCGCCGCCGGAGAAGATGGTGAGCAGCGAACCCATGGCGCCCAGCGGGCTGTTGGTGTCTTCCATGGCCTGCTCCAGATAGGAGGAGACCATCTGAACATCGACGCCGGGCAGCGGCAGATGCACGCCCAAGCGCACGATGACAATCATCGTGAGCGTGTAGAAAATGCGTCTCCGGAGCTCCGGAACCTTCATTGAGTTGGCGAAAGCGCTTAACATGTTCTTCTTTCGTTGATGTGAAAAAGCTTCGTGCAGCGTTGCAGCAGAGAGCAGCCCGTCGCAGGGGCAGACGCGCGACGGCTCGGCCGCGGCTCTGCTGAAGGAGGAGGAGGAGGGCGGCGCGATGCTCCGAGCCCCTCCTCACACAGCTGCCGGGCAGCGCTGCGCTGCCCGGCTCTGTGGAGTGATGTGTATTCAAAGGCGTTGGCGGGGCGAAAGCCCTGCGCCTTACGCCTGGGCGCTCAGCACGCAGAGCGTGCCGCCGGCGGCCTGAATCTTCTCCGCCACGCCGTTGCTGGCGAAGTCGACCGTCACGTTGAGAGCCTTCGAGAGGTTGCCGTTGCCGAGCAGCTTGACGCCGTCGCAGCTGCCCTTGATGAGGCGGGCGGCGCGCAGCTCATTCTCCGTCACCGTAGCACCGGCCTCGAAGAAAGCCTCGAGCTGGCAGAGATTGACGATGGCAATGCGCGACTTGAAGCGGGCATTGTTGAAGCCCTTCTTGGGCAGACGGCGATGAAGGGGCATCTGGCCGCCTTCAAAGCCCGGGCGAATCGAGCCGCCGGAGCGAGCCTTCTGGCCCTTGTTGCCCTTGCCGCAGGTCTTGCCCAGACCCGAGCTCTCGCCGCAGCCAAGGCGCTTCTTGCGATGCTTGGCACCGGGATTCGGCGTAAGTGTATCAAGTGTCAACATAGGATGAATCTTGGTTAGGGGTTATTTGCTCAGATAGCAGCGTCCTTCTTCTTCTTACCGCGCTCGGAAAGAATCTGATCGGCCGTGCGCATGCTCAGCATCGCCTGCATCGTGGCCTTGACCACGTTGGCAGCGTTGGAGGAGCCGAGGGACTTGGCGATGACGTTGTTGACGCCGGCGGCCTCAAGAACGGCACGCACCTTGTTGCCGGCCACAAGACCCGTACCGGCAGCGGCGGGCTTGAGAACGATCTTGGCACCGCCGAACTCCGTGTAGATCTCGTGGGGGATGGTCTCGTTGACGACCACCACGTTCTTCATGGCGCGCTTGGCGGCATCGGTGCCCTTGCGAATGGCATCGCTGACCTCGTTGGCCTTGCCGAAACCGTAGCCGACCTTGCCCTTCTGGTCGCCCACGACGATGAGGGCGGAGAAGGAGAAGCGGCGACCACCCTTGACGACCTTGGCGCAGCGGTTCACGTAGACGACCTTTTCCATCAGCTGAGGACCATCCTCAACGGCGGCCTCGGCACGGCGACCATCGCGGCGCGGGCCGCGGCCGGGGCGATTGCCGTCGCGGCGCGGGCCGCGGGAGCCGCGCTGCTGCGGGGCAGCGGCGGGGGACTCAGCGGCAGCTTCGGGAGCTTTCGTTTCTTCAGTGTTCATTCTTCAAACCTTTCTGTTTAGAATTTAAGACCGGCCTCGCGAGCTGCATCAGCCAGAGACTTGACCTTCCCGTGGTAGAGGAAGCCGCCGCGATCGAAAACGACCTCGGTGATACCTGCAGCCAGGGCACGCTCGGCAACCAGAGCGCCGACCTTGGCGGCGGTCTCGAGGTTAGCCTTCTTGAGATCCAGGTTCTTCGTGCAGGCGGCGCAGAGCGTCACGCCTTTCGTGTCGTCGATAACCTGGGCATAGACATGCTGGTTGGAGAAGCTCACAGCCAGACGGGGGCGCTCAGCGGTGCCGGCAAGCTTCTTGCGGATGCGGGCATGAACGCGGTTGCGGATGGCTTTGCGATTGATAGTGCTCATAGTGATAAACGTGTGTGTTCTGTTAATGATTACTTGCCAACGCTCTTGCCTTCCTTGCGACGGATGTGCTCACCCACGTAGTGCACGCCCTTGCCCTTGTAGGGCTCCGGCGGGTAGTAACCACGCACTTCGGCGGCGAACTGACCCACGAGCTGCTTGTCGATACCCTCGACCTTCACCTTGGTGTTGTCGGTCACGGTCACGGTGAGACCGGCGGGAATCGGGTGAAGAATGGGGTGCGATTTACCCAGAGCGAGGTCAAGGTCCTTGCCCTTGACGGCGGCCTTGAAGCCCACGCCCACGATTTCGAGCTCCTTGGTGAAGCCCTTGGAGACGCCCTCAACCATGTTGGCCAGCAGGGAACGGTTCGTGCCGTGCAGTGCGCGCAGCTTGCGGGAATCGTCGGCGCGGTTGACGGTGAGGTTGCTCTCTTCGATGCTGACGCTGATGCCCTCAGGCAGCGTCCGGCTCAGCTCGCCCTTGCCGCCCTTGACGGTGACGGTGGCGTCTTTGACGGAAACGGTGACACCTGCGGGAAGCGTAATCACTTTCTTACCTACTCGAGACATTGTATTCTGAAAGAGGTTAGAGGTTCAACTTACCAGATGATCGCGATGAGCTCGCCGCCGATCTGCAGCTTGCGGGCCTTGGCACCGGTCATCATGCCCTGCGAGGTGGAAACGATGGAGATGCCCAAGCCGTTCATGACGGTCGGGATCTCGGCGGAACGGACGTACTGGCGGCGGCCCGGCTTGGAGCAGCGCTTCACGTTCGTGATGACGGACTTGCCGTCCTTGTTGTACTTGGACTTGACCTTGATGGCCTTGTCCTTGCCTTCACCCACCACGTCGAAGGACCAGATGTAGCCTTCCTCAGCGAGGATGCGGGCGATCTCGGCCTTGATGGAGGAGTAGGGAGCGGTGAAGTATTCGACGCGGGCGATGCCGGCGTTCTTCACACGCGTCAGGAAATCTGCGATAGGATCACTTAATACTGCCATGGTCGTGTGTGGTTAGGCTTTTTCTTCAGTCTTCTTGTTCGGCTTGCGGAAGGGAATGCCCAGCTCAGCAAGCAGGTCGCGACCCTCTTCATCGGTCGGAGCCGAGGTGACGAAGATGATGTCGAAACCGATGTTGCGCTTGATCTGATCGAGCTCGATTTCGGGGAAGATCGACTGATCAGGAATACCGATGGCGTAGTTACCGCGGCCGTCGAAGGACTTGGTGGGCAGGCCACGGAAGTCGCGGATGTTCGGAGCCGTGATGTTGATGAAGCGATCGAGGAACTCCCACATGCGGGCAGCACGCAGCGTCACGCGGGCGCCGAGGACTTCACCCTCGCGGAGTTTGAAGTTAGCCACGCTCTTGCGGGCGTAGGTCATAGCCGGCTTCTGGCCGGTGATTTTGGCGATTTCAGCGACGGCATCCTCGACGGCCTGCTTGCGGTCGGGGTGCTTGCCCATGCACGTCGTCACCACGATCTTCTCGAGTCGCGGGATCTGGTGCACGTTCTTGTAGTTGTGCTTCGCCTGGAGGGCCGGAACGACCTTCTCCTTGTAGTATGTAAGCAGTGTAGGTGTGCTCATGGTGTTAGCGGGTCAGCTCTTGGGTTAATGTGTTGTGATTGATGGCTTAAGCGCGGAGTTGCTGCCGTTGGGCATTCAGCTCACTTTCTTCACATTCGAGATGTGGATGGGGCCGTCAACTTCCTTGATGCCGCCTTCAGGATCAGCCTCGCTGGGCTTCACCGCCTTCTTGAGGATGCGGGCACCCTCGACGATGACGGTCTGCTTTTTGGCATTCACGGAGCTCACGACACCACGCTTGCCCTTGTTCTTGCCGGAGATGACGACAACGTCATCGCCTTTCTTCACGTGGGTCTTCATCGTGTGTGTTGTTGTTCGATTATGGATATCCACACTGCACCTGCAAGTGTGGGGCAGAAATATACACTCCTCTGCCCGACTCGTCAAGCAAAATTACAACTTTTGGCTTTTCGGGCTGATTTTTCTGCCCTTTTATGACGCCGCAGCGCGTTTTGTTTCGCTTCGCCGCGGGCGGGGCGGCTCCGCCGTCCAAGCGTTCGGCCGTCCGGCTGCTCGGCCGTCCGGCGTTGCGCGGAGGGTTTTCGGCGTTTCGGCGCTTCAGCGGTTCTCGAAGACACGCTTCCGTGTGCGGGCGAAGCGCAGGCTGAGGGCTACGGCGGCGATGGTGAGGCTGATGATGAAGCTCACCCAGCCGCCCACGGCTCCGAGCGAGGGGCAGATCAGGTCGGTGCGAATCAGCAGGTAGGAGAGCGGGAAGCCGATGATCCAGTAGCAGACGACGGTGACCCACGTGATGACGGTGGTATCCTGACAGCCGCGCAGCAGACCGCCCATGAGCGCCTGCGTGCCGTCGGGGAATTGATAAGCGGCGCAGTAGATGAGCAGGGTCGATGCCAAGGCGACGATGGCCGGGTCGTCGGTGTAGGCGGCGACGATGGGCTCCCGCAGCGCTAGGGTTGCGACGACGAAGAGGATCACCAGCGAATAGAGCGTTACCAGCGCGGTGCGCACCAGGTCGTCGAAGGCCGCCTTGTTGCCGGCGCCGATGTGGAAGGCGGCGCGGATGGAGGCGGCGATGCCGAGGCTGAGCGGGAGCATGAAGATGATGGACGAGACGTTGTGCGCGACCTGCTGCGAGCTGACGGCAATTTTGCCCAGCGGTGCGAGGACGAGGGTGACGGCGCAAAAGAAGCCTACTTCGCTGAGCGTGGCGATTCCCATGGGCAAGCCCAGCCGGAAGATGCGGCCGATGAGAGGACGCACGGGCGCGCGCCACGCGACGAGCTGCCGAGCATAGCGACGGTGCGTGGTCGAGAAGCGCATGATGGCGAAGAGACCGAAGAAGATAATCCACTGGATGATGGCCGTGGCCAGTCCGCAGCCGGCACCGCCCATGGCGGGCACGAAGGACCAGCCGAAGACGAACAGGAAGTTGAGCGGGATGTTCGTGAGCAGGGCGATGGAGGAGAGCACAAGCGTGGGTCGCGTCTGCCCGAAGCCCTCGAAGTGCCCCTGCACGGTTCGCGTGAGGATGGAGGCAGGCGCACCGAGCATGATCATCAGCACGTATTCTTGGGCAATGCGCGCGACTTCGGGATCCTCGGGCGAGATGAGCGCAAAGACGCGGCTGCCGGCAAAGAGGGCCAGCTCGGCCACGACGATGAGGCCGAAGGCGAGCATTTTCGCGTTGTTGAGCACGAGGCCGACGTGTTGGAACTGCCCTGCCCCGCGCAAGCGCGAGACCATGGGGCCGACGATGGTCAGAACGGCTCCGAGGGAAAAGACGATGGGGTTGGTGACGGAGTTGCCCAAGGCGACACCGGCCAAATCGCTCGAGCTGGCGCGTCCCGCAACGATGGTGTCAATGACACCCATGCCCACGTACATCATGTTGGCGATGTAGAGGGGAATCATCAGGGCCATCAGGCGTCGGAGCTCGCCGGGTACGACCCAGCGTCTGAGCGTCTGTGCAAGCGCGTTCATCGTGGTGGAGACTCAGAAGCTGCTAAAAAAGGCAAGCTGCCTCGGGGAGGAGCTTGCCTGAGCATCTGGAACGGGATTCGAACCCGTGTTGCCCGCGTGAAAGGCGGGTGTCCTAGGCCTCTAGACGATCCAGACATGGGGCACAGTGATGTGCGTGGGGGCATTTTACAGGAGCTGTATGCACTTGGCAAGCATAATTTTCATTTTTTTTGCAAAAAAAGAAGATTTTTCGCATGTTGGCAAATTTTTCGCGTTGGCCGCAGCGGAAGGGATGGGACTCCCGCCTCGCCGCTGCTGCGAAACTCCTGCGGCGGGGCGCCCGTCCGTCGGCGCGAGCGCAGGGAGACGGCTCGAGGGGCTGAGTCTGCCGGGCGCGGCGGCCGGGCGCGGCGGCCGGCTCTTCGCCGAGAGCGCGAGCACGCAGTCCCGTGGAGCGAGGTGCGCTGCCGACGGCGAGCCCCTGATCGCCGCTCTTTGCGCCGCCATTGTCTGTGCCGCCGCTCATGGGCAACGCTGTTGTTTGCGCCGCTGACCCTACGCGCAACGCGCGACCGCGAGCAAGCCGCCCCCCCTTCCCCGTCAAAGAAGCAACACCCCACCCTGCCTGTGCAGGATGGGGTGCTCCTTTTACCGTGAACCTTGTTGATCAGGGATTGGCCAAGCCGTCATCGGGGAAGAGGCTGGGAGCCTCAGGCTGGGTCGGGGCGTCGCCCGTGCCCTTGTCGCGATGGCGGGTGGGTTTACCCGTGGGGTCGATCTTCTCAGCCGTGACGAAGACAATCATGTTCTTGCGGACATGCGACTCTGCGTTGCTGCGGAAGAAGCGACCGACGAGGGGCAGGTCACCGAACACGGGCACGCGGTCTTCAACCTTCTGCACGTTGTCCTCAATCAAACCGCCGATCGCGATGGTGTAGCCGTCGTAGATGCAGGGGTTCGAGTTGATGTAGCGGCGGCTGAACACAGGCATGTCGATGCGGTTCTCCGTCAGCGTGATGTGCTCGATCTTCGTCTGGTTCGTGATACCGGCGGTAATCGGCGAACCGTAGTTGATGAAGCCTTCGAAGTCCACCACCTTGATTTCAAACTGGTCGAACTGGATGATGTCGCTCTCTTCGCTGAGTTCGGCGACCTTGAAGCGCATCACGATACCAACTTCTTCAACGGCCCATTCGGAGGGGTTGGCCGGAGAGGCAATGGGCATGCCGCCGCCACCGTTGTTATTGTTGTTATTGTTGTTGTTCCAGTTGTTGTTGCCGCCGGCGTCAATCTCGGGCGGGTCGTAGTTCGAAGCGTAGATGAAGCGACGCACCACTTCGATCTTGGCGCAGCCGTTGTCGCCGTTCTGGTCAGAGGCCAGCGGATCGGGATCCGGCGTGTACTCGAGCTCGCCGGGACGAGCCACCAAGCTCGGGGCGGACATGACGTCCACGCCCTTCTTCTGCGAGAGGCCGCGCATGATCATCTGATACGAGCCGCTGTCGAAGATACCCGTCAGCGAGAGGATGCCGGGAGCAGGCGAGGAGCTGGCCGCCGCGTCCTTCGAAGCAGAGCTGAGCAGGGAGTCAAGCTTGCCGACGCTCATAGCACCGGTGCCCGAGCGCAGACCGCCGGTCATGAGGCCGTTGCTGATGGGCGACGAGGCGTCCGTAAGGCCGCCCGTGTTGCTGATGGGCCAGGAGCCGTTGCCGTTGTAGTTGTTGCCGAAAGCACTGCCGCCGCTGCTCACGAAGTCACCCTCCGTGCGCGTCGGGGACGAGCCGGAGCCGTTCACACCACCGAGGTAGAGGTTACCCGAGTTGTTGATGGAGAAGGGATTGACCACCCAGTCAAAGCTCAGTTCATCTTCGTTGGTCTGCGAGACTTCCACGAACTTGGTGCTCACCTTGACCATCTGCGGCATCTTGCGGCGCCATGCAGAGATGGCTTCTTCGACGGCATCGAGGTTGTCCGGCGTGTTGTAGACGGTCAGCATGCCCGTGCTGGTCGAGTACTTCGCGCTGGCGTCGCCGCGGAAGTTCACGCCCGCGTTCTTGAGAGTGGCGAGAGCGTCAATGCCGGGTTTGGAGCCGGAACCAAGGCCGCCATCATCAAGATCTTCCTCATAGTAGTCGTCTTCACCGCTGCTCTGCTCGGAGTCGACGAAGAAGCTGCGCGGCACCTTCCACTGGCGGCGGAACATCTTCTCGCTGGAGCCGGTCTGGTAGACGACGATGGCGTTGTCCTCAACGCGGTACTGGCAGCCGGAGACGTTGCACATCATCTCGAGGAGGTCCTTGGCGCTGATGTCCTGCACCTTGAGCTCGGGGATGATGGCCTCGGTGGGCTGCTGCACGACGGTGACTTCGACCTCTTCTTCGTCGTCGATGGTGTCGTCATCGTCGTACGAAGCGGCGGGAGCTGCGGCCGGAGTCTTGGGCTTCTCAAAGACGAAGTTGAGCGCGATGTTGTTCTTGCGAGCCTCGCCGCGCAGGAAGTCGAGAGCCTCGGACATGGGCACTTCCTGCAGGTTGACGGACGAGATGCGCATGTTCATCAGGTACTCGTTGTTGCGCAGCTGGTTGGGCGAAATCGGCTCGGCCACGCTGCCGCCCATCTCAATGCTGGGCGTGTCCTGCGGCAGAGCTTCCTCCCACATGGCGTCAACGTCGGAGAGAGCCTTGGCGCGGTAGGCATCGCGAGCGGTGCCGTAGTACATCTGCTTGCGCTGGCTGACGGCCTCCTGACCGCGGCGGGCAGCGCTGTTGTACGGGTCAATCTTGAGAACCTGATTGAAGGTCTGGTAGGCCTGGTCGAACTGGCCGAGGTTGTAGTAGCCGTGGCCCAAGGTGAGCAGGCGCTGCACTTCCTCAACGTTCTTGACGTGCTCGGGCGTCAGCGCGGGGTTGTTGCGAATGGGGTCACGCAGCTCTTCGAGGCGGCGCTGGGCAAGGCGGTTGTTCGGGTCGCGCTGCAGGACGTCGAGCAGAAGCTGTTCGGCGTCATCGTAGCGACCGATCTTGGCGTATTCCATCGAGACGGCAATTGAGGCATCGCCGATGCACTCAATGATGTGCTCCTGCCATTTGGCGGTGGCAGGGGCCTTCGGGATGCGCTCCCAAGCCGCCTGGAACTTCTCGAGGGCCATCTTGTACTTCTTGGCCTCGTACGCCGTGCGGCCCTCCTGAAGGAGGATCTTGGCTTCATCCATCAACGCCTTGCGACGTGCTTTTTCGCGAGTGTCAATGCTGGCCGAGCCCGTGCCGCTGTAGGTGGCTGTCGGCCCTACCACACTCGTGCCTGCGGCAGTGGAGGTGCTCAGATAGCCTTGCGTGTCTGCCTGCGCAAAGGGGCAGCTCGCCGCGATGGCCATGAGAGTCAGCGTCCGCTTCGTGATTGTGAGAGGTGCGTGGTTCATGGTAATGGATTACTTATGACAGAAATTTGCCCGGATGTAAAGTCTACAGTTGAAAAAAGTGGGATTATTCTTCGATTTTAGATTATTCTGCGCTGTTATTTGCTGTTTCCGCAGCCATCGGCACGTTGATGGGGCTTTCGACGCCCTGCACGGAGATGGTGACGGAGTTCTGCACTTCGTTAACTTCACGGAGGGTGCAGGCTGCTTGGCAGCCCGGCACGGTGAAGCCCTGACCGAGCAGAACTTTGAACTCCTTGCCGCGGTCTTTGCCGGCGGTGATGCGGAAGGTGACGGCCGTGTCGGCTATGTCCATGCCGTGGCGATGCTCAGCGTGCTCGTTGGCGCGGGGCCTGCCGGCGCGCACGGAAATGGGCGCGGCCTTCGGGTTGTAGCAGTCTTCGAGGACAAGGACGCGCTCGGTCTCCTTGACGGACGGGTCGTAGGCGGCCGGGAATTCCTTGGTGGCGAATTCCTTGATGCGGAAGCGCTTCGCTTCTTTGAGGACTTTGACGTCGTCGCCGACTTTGTAGTCCTTCTTCTCGCTGTCCTTGGTGGGCAGTCCTTTCTTGGTGAGGCGCGTCACGGTGATGCCGACGGTGTCCGTCTTGTAGCTCGGGTCGGCGAACATGGCCTCAAGCAGGAGCTGGGCCCGCGTGGTCTCGACCTTGGTGGCTTCGAGTTTGACGATGCTGCCGCCTACGACGGGCGGGCAGGAGTCGGGGTCGGAGGGGTTGGTCTGTGCGGTGTACTCCTCGCGATTGGTGAAGCCGTCGCCGTCGCTGTCCATGTCAGCGGCACCGGCCTTGCCCATGTCGGCCATCAGGCCGTTCTCGATGAACCAGAGGTTCGGGATGCCTTCGTGGATGGTGGGGGATTGTTCGTCGTAGATATCGACGACGGTGTTGTGGTCTCCCTGCCGGATCTGCCAGAGCTGAGGGGCAAAGAAGATGGGTGCCAGCCGCGGGGGTTTGCCGCCGGTCGTTTTTTTGCGAACTTCGAGCGGCGCGACCTCCGCCACGGTGGCGTTGATGGCTTGCGTTTCGCGAAGGGCATCGAGCGAGCTGCTCAGTTCCGCAGCAGTCTCGCGATCCATCTTCGAGGGCGCGAAGCGGGCGACGCCGGCTTTGTCTCCCATGAGATTCACCGCGCCGAGCCCAAGGCCGATGATGCCCAGCACGGACCCGACGGTCAGTGCCGTAACTTTCGCCTTGACGTTGTTATTGTCTGCCATATCGTTTGAGAACGTTTGAGTTACTGAGCTTTGTTGTTGAAGTAGAGCACGCTGAGGTTGAGGTGCACGTACACGGTCTCATCGGGGCGTCCGGCCTTGATGACGGCGATTTCTTTGTCGGGGGCCGTGGCGGGGACGTTGCCGTCCGCATCCATCACGGTCGGAGCCACGGCGTCGAGCGGATCGAGCGGCGATTTGTTGCTCACGGAGATGCCGGTGAGGGTGACGAGGTATTGCCGATCGTTGACGAGGCGGTTGAGTACTTTGGGCAGGACGCCGCGCGGAACGCGTATGTCTATTTCAAAGCTGAGCGGCTCGTAGTTCCATTCGTCGTCGCCGTCCTCATAGGTGTTGACGGGCGCCGGTGCGATGTAGATGCCGTCGACGGCTTTGATGCCGTCGTTGATCATGCCGGTGAGCAGATCGTGCAGCACGTGGTGCTGGAAGCTCAGGACGGGCAGGCGGGAGCGCTCGGGCTGGCCGTTGAAGTGGTTTTGCGGCAGGGAGTAGTCGCCCGTGTTGCCGTTGAGCTGGCAGCCTTTCTCCTTCGCGAGGGCTTGGTAGGCGCCGCGGTCGGTCAGCAGGAGGGTCTGGTAGTCCGTTCCCTTGTCGACGGCGCTGCACTTGATGCAGTGGCGGCGGTAGGCGTCAAACTCTTCGGCAGCGGCTTTGCGCTCGGAGGAGAGGGTCTTGGCGATTTCTTCCAGTCGCTTGACGTTGCCGGGAGTCGGGCTGATTTCCGCGCTGCTGTATTTTTTGTTTTTGTCCGAGATCTTCAGGAGCTCTTCCTCGCAGACGCTCGCTTCGCTGCTCGCGCTGTAGCCGACGTACATCAGGCCGCCGAAGGCGATCAGGAAAAGGGCTGAGATGCCGATCACGCGTTTGTTTTCGCTGATATTCATGGATGTGCTAAGGCCTTAGGTTTCAGTTCTCGGGTGTTTGCAGCTCGGGGACGGCAACGGGTTCGCGCAGCGGCAGCACCATGTGGAAGCGCTGGGCGTAGGCGGCCGAGGCGCCGCGGGATTTCTTGTCGTCACCGGTATCGAACTTGATGTAGAGGGCTTCGTTGTTGCTCACGTCGTTGGCCGTCAGGTCGAAGTAGGATTCGCCGTAGCTGTCGGTCTCCAGTCGGTTGATGACGGCGTCGCGCACGGCGTTCTGGTGCGTTTTGTCGCTGTCGCCCTTCGTCGGGTCGCAGAGGGTGTAGCCGCTGATGTAGATCGCGGTGACCTCAGGCGCGGAGGCTTCTTCTTCCTCGCCGCTCGACCCGGGGGTGACGATGCTGCTGCCCTGCTTCTGCTGGTTGCGCTCGCGAATGAGGCGGTACGAGACGAGGGCCTGCGGGTTGACGGGCTGCGTCTTGTAGTTGACGAGCGGGCAGAACTCGGTGATCCAGAACTTGTAGGACGAGGTACGATCCGAGAGCTGGCGCATCAGGGCGGCGTAGACGCGGCGCTGTGTTTCAATGCCGTTGATTTCATCGAGGACGGCGGAGTCGTCTTCGATGCCGGCCTGAAGCTCTTCGATTTCGGAGCTGATGCGGTCGACGCTGCGGATCGCGGTCTTGGCCGCGCTGAGGGCGTCGTTGAGTTCGCTGAGCCGCGCGTCGGCCGAATAGGCGTAGACGCCGGCGCCGACGACGGCGATGAGGCCGGCGGCCACCGTCCAGGGGATGAGCTGCTTTTCGGCGCGGTCTTTGCCGACGCTCGTGGGAACGAGGTCGATGTTGAACTCGCCGCACTTCGCGCCCGTGACGGCTGCACCGGCAACGGGGCCGAGGCAGAGCGCGTCGAGCGCAAGGGCTTCCGCATCGACCTTGCTGCCGACGGAGAAGGCGGCCAGCGGGTTGAGGAACTCAACGGGCAGGTTGAGCGCGGACTGCAGGAACTCGACGGCATAGGGGATGCGGGCGCCGCCGCCGCAGATGTAGACCTTGGAGGGCTGGTTGCCTTTGTACTGTGCGCGGTAGTGGTTGATGGTGCGCTGCACTTCCGAGCTGAGGCGGTTCATGGCCGTGCGGATGACGGTGGCGAGCGCGGCGTCTTCTTCGCTCATGCTGTCGGTGTGCCCGTTGCCCAGCGAGACCTGTCCGTGCTCAATCTTGAATTTCTCAGCCTCGCGGAAGCTCATGCCGAACTCGCGGGAGATGGAGTTGGTGACGAAGGAGCCGGCCGCGGTGACGGAGCGGGTGAAGAAGCGCCCGTTCTCCGAGAAGATGATGTCGGTGGTCTTGGCGCCGATGTCCAGAATGACGACGGACTCGGTCTCTTCCGGATAGCTGATGCGGTAGGCGTTGTAGAGCGAGGTGATGGAGCAGTCGACGCTGCGGGTGCGCAGGCCGTTGCCTTCCACCTGGCTGTTGAGGCTGTCCAGCAGGTCTTTCTTGATGGCCACGAGCAGGACTTCGCGCTCGCCGTCGGGGCTTTCGCCGAGCTCCTGATAGGAGTAGACGATGTCGTCGATGGGGAACGGAATGTGCTGTTGCGCTTCGTACCCGACCTGCTCGGAGATGTCGTTCATGTCGAGCGCAGGCAGCTTGATGAAGCGCATGAAGACTTGCTGGCCCGAGACGACGTTGCGAACTTCGCTGCCTCGCACCTTGAGTTCTTCCACCATTTCGCCGATGGCGTTGCTCACGTAATCGATGCGCATGCCTTCTTCCACCGGGTCGAGCAGCACGTCGCGGCGCGCGTAGCGAGAGAGCGCGAAGCCTTTGCCGACCGGTGTGAAGACGGCCATGCTCACGCTCTGTGCGCCTATCTCTAGGGCGACAGTCGTTTTGAAATCAGCCATATGTTTGAATCAGTATGGGGATGGGGTTTGATGAGAAGGTGACGGGTCGGAGGGCTTACGATTCGGCATCGCTGCTCTCGGAGGCGCCATCGCCGGCCTCGTCACCCTTGCCGAAGACGGACTCGTCGACAACGGGTGCTCCGTAGATCGGATTCGGGCGCGGGTAAGCTGCTCCGTAGTACGGAGCAAAGGGTGTTTCGGAGATGGCGTAGACCTTGGCCGAGCTCGCCTTGGACTTGGAGCGCTTGTACCAAGTGGGCTTGAGCTTGACGGAGCTGTCATGCGTCTCGACGACGCTGTCCTTGGGGCGCTTGCAGACTTCGCCGTTGAAGGCGGCCTCTACGGCGTAGGCGAACACTTTAATCTTGCCCTTTTCGCTGCCGGCGATCATCTCGTAGCTGCGCTGCGGCAGGAAGATGCCGATGTTGTAGCTGCCCTTGTAGCTGCCCTTGTCTCCGGATCCGCTCCGCAGCGGCACGTCGGAGAGAGCGAGCGTCTTGGTCAGGTGGACGCTCTTGCCGTCCTTGCCCTCGGCGCGCAGGTGGATACGCAGCGTTACGTCGGTCACCCAGGCGTTCTTCTCTTTGCTGGAGGGGGCGGTGCCGACGAATTGCACGGGCACGTTGATCACGTACCAATCATCGACGGCGTCTTTGCGCTTACCGGCGGCCAGTGCGGGAATCTGGGGGATGGCTACAGGCTGAGGCACCAGTGTTTTCGGTGCGTTGTCCGCGAGTCCGACTCTGAGCTTGGTGACGTCTTCAGCGCTGAGCAGGGTTGAGCCGCAGATCACGGCGGTTATGGCGGTAAGCAGGATGTTTTTCATGGCAAAAGTCAGATGTGTGGTATTTATATAGCATAAGGGGGAGCCCTTTGGCGAGAAGAATCTTGCAGGACTCTCATTTTTTTTGAAAGATGTGCGCCTCTTTCGACGTAGGAGTGAGTAAGCACAGCGCCGAGGCACCCCAAGGCGACAGCGCGGGGCGGCTCTTGTTCACGGGCGCCGGGGGCGTTTCTGCCCGACTTTTAGCCTTGCAGCGCCTGCGTTTCTGTGTTATAAGCGCCCTCGTCATGAACATTCTCGCCACCTACGTTCATCGTCTCAATCCCGTTCTGATAGAGATTCCCGATACGCCGCTGGCGGTCCGGTGGTACGGTCTCGCCTATGTCTGCGGTTTTCTCTTGGGCTATTGGGCCCTGCTCAAGATTTCGCGCCGGGGGCTCTACTGCGTCAAGCCCGACAAGCTGGGCGATTTCATCACGTGGGTCTGCCTGCTGGGGGTGCTGGCCGGCGGACGGCTCGGGGAGTTTTTCTTCTACTGGCTGCCCGAGAAGGGTTTGAGCGGTCTGGCGGAGGATCCGACTTGGGTTTTCCGCGTGTGGGAGGGCGGTATGGCGTCTCACGGCGGCATGCTCGGCGTGCTGCTGGTGGCGCTGTTTTATGCGCGCAGCCACAAGCTTTCTTTCCCCGGGGTGCTGGACGGCTTGGCCATTGTGGCGCCCATCGGCCTCTTCTTCGGCCGACTGGCGAATTTCATCAACGGGGAGCTCTACGGGCGCATCACGTCGGCGGACAATCCGCTGGCGATGAAGTTCCCGCAGGAGATTTATGAGCTGGCTCCCGATCAGCTGATGCAGGCAGCCGTGGCCGCGCAGCAGGCGGCGCCCGAGACGGCGATTCACACGCCGGGGATGATTGCGGAGCTCTGCCGCACGAATGATGCGGTCTGCGCGGCGGTGGAGCCTTTTCTTCACTACCGCTGGCCCAGCCAGCTTTTTGAGGCGGCGAGCGAGGGTCTGCTGCTCTTTGCCGTGCTCATTGTGACGCGCATCAAGTGGAAGAATGCCCCGGACGGCACTTTCTGCGCTCTCTTCTGTTTCATCTACGCGATCGCGCGCATCGCCTCGGAATGCCTCAAGGAGCCCGATGCCGGCGTGTGGCACGGAATCACTCAGGGTCAGCTCCTTTCGCTGGGTCTGGTCGTCTTGGGCATCGGCTTTGCCGTCTCGTCTTACCGCCGCGCCAAAGCCGGAAAAATGACGCTGATCGAAAAAAAGTGAAAAAAAAGCTTGCCAAGTAGGCCGGCTGCGTGTAAAATGCCCCCGCACGCCACATCGGTGGCCTGCAAAACAGAAATGGGTAGGTTCCCGAGCGGTCAAAGGGGGCAGACTGTAAATCTGCTAGCGTTTGCTTTCGATGGTTCGAATCCATCCCTGCCCATTCTCCAAAGCGGAGGTAGCTCAGTTGGTAGAGCAACACCTTGACATGGTGGAGGTCGTAGGTTCGAGTCCTATCCCCCGTACGCCTGAAGGCTCATCCCGATGCGGATGAGCCTTCCTGCTTTTGCGCTGCCGCTCTTTAATTTCTTCTTGCCAAACATTCCGATATGCGCTAAAATGCAGCCGCGAAAGGTGTGCCCGGCACACTCAACATTCAACCCCATTCAGATCATGCCTGTACCTACTCAAGAACAGTACATCAAGATGCTCAACACGGCCAAGGAGAAGGGCTATGCCTACCCGGCCATCAATGTCACCACGATCGAGGTCATCAACGGCGCTCTCAAGGCTTTCGCTGAGGCCAAGTCCGACGGTATCATCCAGATTTCCCTCGGCGGCGGTCAGTTTGCTTCCGGCACGGCCGTGAAGGATTCCGCCACGGGTGCCATCGTGCTCGCTGAGGCCGTGCATCGCCTCGCTGAGAAGTACGATGTGCTGGTGGCTCTGCACACCGACCACTGCCAGGCCGATAAGATCGACAGCTTCCTGCGCCCCCTGATCGCCGAGTCCAAGAAGCGCATCGCCGCCGGCCAGGGCCCGCTCTTCAACTCCCACATGCTTGACGCTTCCGCCCTGCCCATGGCCAAGAACCTCGAGATCTCCAAGCAGATGCTCAAGGAGTGCGCCGAGGTCGGCATCGTTCTCGAGATCGAGATCGGTGTTGTCGGCGGTGAGGAAGACGGTGTTGACAACTCCGGCCAGCACGCTGCCAAGCTCTACACCTCGCCCGAGGATATGCTGCTGACCTACGAGACGCTCAACGGTCTCGGCGAGTTCATGCTGGCTGCCACCTTCGGCAATGTGCACGGCGTCTACAAGCCCGGTGCCGTGAAGCTGGAGCCCAAGATTCTCCGCGACGGCCAGAAGGCTGTGATGGACAAGTACGGCAAGGATATGCGCCTGGTGTTCCACGGCGGTTCCGGCTCCGATCTCTGCGACATCCGCGAGGCTATCTCCTACGGCGTGGTCAAGATGAACATCGACACGGATACGCAGTACGCTTTCTCGAAGCCGATCGTGATGCACATGTGCCAGAACATTGACGGCATGCTCAAGATCGACGGCGAGGTCGGCAACAAGAAGGTCTACGATCCGCGCTCTTACCTGAAGAAGGGTGAGCAGGGTATCTGCGAGCGCCTCAAGGTCGCTGCCTCCGATCTGCTCTCCGAGGGCAAGACGCTCTTCGGCCAGATCTGAGTTCTCGATCACTGAGTCACTCATCCATATGACGCGCGCGGCTGCATTCAGCCGCGCGCTTTTTTTCGGCTCGCGCGTGTCGGAGCCGCACGCCTCCGGCAGCGCGAGCGGGCGACCGATTCCGTGCAAAGTCAGCGCGGAAACAGCGTGTAGCCTTCTGCGGCAGCGAGACCGGAGTCCCCTTCCCCGCCGCCCTGTCTCTCATACATTGTCGTTTGCTCGAGCGTTCGCCACCTGCGCTACGGGCTTGACTTATGGCTTTAGCATGGTATGATGTTGCCTATGCCTGCTCAGAAGCATTCTGAAAACTGGAACTCGAAGCTCGGCGTCATTCTGGCCGTGGCGGGCAGTGCGATCGGCTTCGGCAACTTTCTGCGCTTCCCGGGACTGGCGGCTCAGTACGGCGGCGGGGCCTTCATGATTGCCTACTTTACGGCTTTTCTGCTGCTGGGTATTCCGCTCTCGTGGGTGGAATGGACGCTGGGACGCCGCGGCGGCATCGGCGGCGGCCACTCGACGGCTTCGATTTTCTTCAATATCACGCGCTCGCACGTGTGGAAGTATCTGGGCATTTTCGCGGTGCTGGCTCCGCTGAGCATCAGCATGTATTACATGTATCTGGAGGGATGGACGCTGGGCTACGCCTACCACACGGCGGTCGGGGATCTCAACCTGAGTAGCAGTGAGGAGTTCGGCGCGTTTTTCTCGTCTTTCGTGGGGGCGTCGCACGACGGTGCCATTTTTGAGCCGGGGCAGAGCACACTGCTGATTTTCTTCGGTTTGGCACTGCTGCTGAATCTCTTTTTGGTTTACCGCGGGGTGACGAAGGGCATCGAGTGGTTCTGCAAGTGGAGTATTCCGGTGCTGCTGTTGACGGCGATTATCGTGATGGTGCGCGTGCTGACGCTCGGTACGCCGGATGCGTCGCATCCCGAACGCAATGTCAATGAGGGGCTCGGTTATATGTGGAATCCCGCCAAGACGATGCTGGTGGCGGTCAGTGAGGCGGACGGACGGACGACGGAGCGCACGGTGAATATGATTCCGCATACGGCTACGCCCGAGCAGCGCCGCGAGTTTATCGAGCGAACGCAGGCCGACTTCCCTGATGCTCGCATCGAGGAGCGCCGTCTTTCGCTCGGTCAAAGCCTGCTCAATCCGCAGCTTTGGATTACGGCGGCCGGGCAGATTTTCTTCTCGCTTTCCATCGGGTTCGGGACGATTTGTACGTACGCGAGTTACGTGCCGCGCGGGCACGATATTGCTCTGGGCTCGCTGACGGCCAACGCTGCCAATGAGGTGGTGGAGGTGGGGATTGCGGGGATGATGATTGTGCCGGCGACGGTTTCGCTGCTGGGTGTGGCGGCGGCAGCGGGGGCGAGTACCTTCGGGCTGGGCTTTAATGTGCTGCCGCAGGTTTTTGCGAGTATGCCGGCCGGGCAGCTTTTCGGCACCTTGTTTTTCGTTTTGCTTTCGCTCGCGGCGGTGACGAGTTCGATTTCTCTGCTTCAGCCGGCAATGGCTTTCCTCGAGGAGTTCTGGGATCTGAAGCGCACGCAGAGCACAACGCTGGTGGCTGCGTTGATGACGGCCGGGGCGCTGATTGTTTCCTGGTTCACGGGCGGGGGGATGATGGCGCTCGATACGATGGATTTCTGGATCGGCACGATGTTCCTCTACATCATTACGACGCTTTATCTGGTGATTTTCCGCTTTATCTGGGGCACGAAGAACGGGCTGCGCGAGCTACAGCGCGGCGCGCTGCTGCCGATTCCGCGTGCGCTCGGCTTTGTGCTCAACTGGGTGACGCCGCTGATTCTTTTCGCTATTTTTGCTTCCTGGGTGTATCAGAATGCCTTTGTGACGCTCTGCCCCCAGATTCGCAATATTCTCCATGCTGAGCCCGGGGCGTTGATTCCGCTCGGCTGGGTTCTGCTCACGGGTGTCTTTATGACCTTTGTGGTGCGCACGTCTCGCTACCGCCACAAACGCAAGCTCGAGAAACAACCTGAAACTGATCGCATTCCGATTTCATGACCTTTGCCGGTATTGTTACGATGATTCTTTCCATCAGCGCCGTCTGGGGGCTGATGATTGCATGCCTCATCCGTTTATGCAAGCAGGATACGGATCGCATTGATTGAGCATGCCGAGAAAGTGCGGCGGGATTGCGGATTGACACGCTGGGCTCTCTGTGCTAGACTGGGGGCATGTTCAGGCTGTTCTTTTCCGTTATCTTTGCCGTTTTGAGTCTGCTGCCCTTGCACGCGGATTCGACTGCTGAGCAGCACCCTGCTCAGCCCGACAGGCCGCGTGCGATCGTGATTTTTCTTGCCGATGATCTCGGTCTGCACGATACGTCGACTTATGGTTGTGCCGAGGTTCCTTGCCCGAATCTGGATCGACTGGCGGGCGAGGGTTTACTCTTCACGGATGCTCACAGTACGACGTCGGTCTGCACGCCGTCGCGTTTCTCGTTGCTGACGGGCAAGTATGCTTGGCGCCAGCGGGGTACGGGTGTCCTCGACGGCGACGCCAAGTTGATTCTGCCGACGAAGCAGGAGGCGCTGACGCTGCCTGCCGCGATGCAGCTGGCAGGCTACCGCACGGCGGCTATCGGCAAGTGGCACCTCGGGTTGGGGCGCGGCAATCAGCCGACGAATTGGAATGCGCCGATTGCGCCCGGGCCTCGTGAGGTGGGCTTCGATTATTCGTTTATCATGGCGGCGACGGCGGATCGCGTTCCCTGTGTTTTTTTGCGCAACGGTACGGTGGTGGGGCTCGACCCGAAGGATCCCATCGAGGTGAGTTACGAGCCGGGATTCCGCTTTGATGAGGAGAAGACGGCGGAGACGCATCCGGAGTTGCTCAAGCCCTGGGGGCGTCCGCGCAACGCGCAGCACGCCTGCACGATTATCGACGGTATTTCGCGCATCGGGCATATGCGGGGCGGCTCAGCCGCGCTTTGGCGGGATCAGGATCTTGCCGATCGGATCACGGATGAGGCGGTGAATTTTATCCGCGAGAGTGCGGGGCGGCCGATTTTTCTTTATTTCTGCACGAATGATATCCACGTGCCGCGCGACCCGCACCGGCGCTTCCGCGGCAAGAGCGGCTTGGGTATTCGCGGTGATGTGACGCTGCAGATGGATGATTCGCTGGGGCGCATCCGCCGGGCTCTCGAGGAGGCCGGGTACGCGGATGATTGTCTTTTCATTTTCACGAGTGACAATGGCCCGGTGATCAATGACGGTTACCTCGACGGTTCGGATGAGGCCTGCGCGGCTCACAATCCGGCGGCGCCGCACTCCGGCGGCAAGTACGGTATTCTCGAGGGCGGGACGCGTGTTCCGTTTGTGGTGTGCTGGCCGGGGAGGGTGGCTCCGGGGCGCTCGGCGGCTTTGGTGAGTCAGGTTGATCTCGCGCGTTCGCTGGCCGTGCTGGCGGGCGTGGAGGTGCCCGAGGGTTCGATGCCGGACAGTGAGGTGCAGCTGGATGCGCTGATGGGGCGCGATGCGCAGGGGCGAGGCTGCTTGGTAGAGCAGCAGGGGATGAATAATCGCTTGGCGCTGCGCGTCGGTGCGCTCAAGTATGTGGAGCCGTGGCGCCGTCAGCCGGCGCGGCTCTATGATCTGAGCCGCGATCCGCGGGAGGAGAGGGATCTGGCTCCGGCGGCGCCCGCCGAGCAGTTGCAGCGCTTCGAGTCTCTCTTGCGCGAGATTCGCGAATCGGTGAGGCCGCAGTGAGGCCGTGCGGCGTCAGGGTTGCGTCAGGGTTGCCGCAGCGCTGTCCGGGCTCTGCGTCAGGGCCGTGAGCCGGGGTCGCGCTGAGGCGTGCTTTCGCTGAGATGCAAAACCGCCGTCCCGATGTCGGGGCGGCGGTTTTGTGTCGCGTTTTCTTGCCGAGCGGCGGGGAGGGCGGAGCCTCGCAGCCGGGGGCAAGGGGTGCGCTCACACCTCGAAGAGGTGGGTGACGGAAGAGTTGTCGTGGATGCTCTGAATGGCCTTGGCGAAGAGCGGTGCGATGCTGACGGTGTCAACCTGTTCGCCCCAGGCCATGGGGACGGAGTCCGAGCAGAGGAGTCGCTCGATGGGGCTCTTGGCCAGGCGTTCGCGAGCCGTGTCGTTGAGCACGCCGTGGGAGACGCCGGCGAAGATGCGGGCAGCGCCGTGTTCCTTCAGCACGGCGGCGGCGGCGCAAAGGGTGCCGCCCGACTCGGTCATGTCATCAACCATGATCACGTCTTTGCCGGCGACGTCGCCGATGACGGCGTGGGCATCGACTTCCGTGGCCGAGATGCGCTGCTTGGCGACGATGGCCAGCTGGGTACCCAGCAGGTTGGCGTAGCTCTTGGCGTTCTTCACGCCGCCGATGTCGGGCGAGACGACGACGAGGTTGTCGAGGTCGGTGACGTAGTGCTCGCGCAGGTGGTGAATGAGAACGGGGACGGAGACCAGGTGATCGACGGGAATCTCGAAGAAGCCCTGAATCTGGGCTGCGTGCAGATCCATGGTCAGCACGCGGTTGACGCCGGCGGCCGTCAGCAGGTTGGCGACGAGCTTGGAGGTGATGGGCACTCTGGGCTTGTCTTTGCGATCCTGACGCGCATAGCCGTAGAAGGGCATCACGGCGGTGATGCGGCTGGCGCTGGCGCGGCGCACGGCATCCACCATCACGAGCAGCTCCATGAGGTTGTGGTTCGTCGGCGGGCAGGTCGGCTGAACGATGAAGACGTCTTCACCGCGGATGGACTCCTCGATCTGGACGAAGCTCTCGCCATCGGGGAAGGTGGTGACCATCGCGTCGCAGAGCGGTAGACCCAGCTCGTTGGCAATGTCCTTGGCTAATTGGGGATGTGCAGTGCCGCTGATGATTTTCATATGCTGATGATTGAGGGGGGGGAGTGTGTGCGCCGTCTATTCTTGACATTTTGGCGAAAATAGCAATACTAAAAGCGCAACGTCGCTGATTTTTTTCGCATGTCCGATTCTCCGCACCAGAGGAATTTTTCTCTATTGTCATTATTATCAAAAGATAACATCAATATCGCCCTCTGCGCGCTTATCCTGCTCCTGTTTTATTTCACCTATCCCGCCTACGTGCAGGGGAGTCAGGATGCGGTCACGTGGCTGCTTTCCGCTTGGAATAAGGAGAACGATTACGAGCATGGCGGCTTGGTGCCGGTCTTTGCCGTCTACCTCTTTATTCACGCCTGCAACGGTCTGAAGGGGGCGGAGCTCAAGGGCAGTCTGACGGGGCTCTGGGTGCTGCTGCTCGGGGCTTTGCTCTGCCTGTTGGCGGTGCGCTCGCAGCAGCCGCGCGTGGCTTGGGGGGCTCTTCCCTTTCTGCTGTGCGGGCTGGTGTGGTGCCGCTCGGGGCGGCGCGCGGCGTTGCACTGCGCTTTTCCCTGTTTCTTTTTGTGGCTGGCTATTCCGCTGCCGGGTTTTCAGCAGGCGACGGTGGGGCTTCAGCTGATGGCGGCGAAGGGGTCGCACTTGCTGGCGGGGTTCTTCGGGGTCGAGACGATTCTGGAGGGCACGAATGTGAGTTCGGCTTCGGGGGATTGGGATGCTTTCAATATCGCCGGCGGTTGCTCGGGCATGCGCTCGCTGATGGCTCTGCTGATGATTTCCGCCGCTTGGGGGTATCTGGCAGACGGGCTCAGCCTCTGGAAGCGCCTTGTGCTGGGGCTTTCCGCGATTCCGATCTCGATTGTCGCCAACGCCATTCGCGTGGCGAGTATCTTCATCTGCGCCGAGTACGTGAGCCCGGCTTTCGCGGGCAAGACTTGGCATGACTGGTCGGGTCTGCTGTTTTTCTTCCCGGCGAGTTTGGTCTGTCTGGCTTTGCTGCACAGCTTGCTGGCGGGCGAATGGGTTTGGCTGCACCGCGGGCGCGTGGTGATGCGGCGCCACGGGAACCACGGAGAGAAGGACGGCGATTTGCCGGAGGTGACGAAGCAAAGGCCGCTCGATGAGCCGAGCGAGCGCGTCCGCGGTGAAGGAAAGGAGGAGAAGCAATGAAGCGATGCACCGCCTTGGGGGCATGGCTGAGGGCGCTGAGCCCGGCTCTGCTGCTGTCATTCGTGCTCGGCATGATCTGGGTGCTGCCCCGCGAACTCACGATTCTCGAGTCGGATATCAGCCCCGATCTGCCGACGGGCTTTGCCCCGGCAGGCTGGTACGGCCATCGCACGCAGGAAAGCGAGCAGGAACGCGCCATCCTCGCTGCCGATACGCGCTTCAGCAAGGCCATCTATTGCCGGGTTAACCCCATTACTCGGGAGATCGACGATGAGCCGCTGGTCGTTTCGATTATTTACTCGGGCAATGATATGAACTCGTCCATTCACCGCCCCGAGCGCTGTCTCCCGGCTCAAGGGCATATCAACCTGCTCGGCTCGGCACGTGAGCTGACGCTCAGAGACGGGCGCAGCCTGACTTTCACGCGCCTCACTTCGACGGTCATTCGCGAAGAGGGAGAGCGCAAGGAGCGCGTGCGCTATATTCACTATTACGTCTTCGTCGGCCACGGTCACGTTTGCTCCTCGCACCTCATGCGCACCTTTCTGGACATCTGCGACCGCGTGTTTAAGGGGAAGGTGCAGCGCTGGGCCTACTTCCAAGTCGGCGGTTCGTACCGCCCCGACGATCCCGAGGGCGAGGCGAGAACCGACGAACGACTGCGGCAACTCATCGCGGATCTGATGCCCGAGTTGCTCGAAAACGAAGGCTCATCCCGATGATTTTCTTGCCCGCCGAGCGGGCTGAAGGCACAGTTTTCGCTTGCGTAACGGGGTTCGCCAGTGATACTATCCTCTCAACTTATGGCCGCATCTGACATCAGTTTTCATCTCGAACAAATCCGAAAGAGAAAATGGGATGACCAAAGCCTGGCCCGGCAGGCGCTTCCCCTTGCGGCCGAATTGCAGAAGAGTGCTCTGCGCCAGCTCAATTCTTCGGAGCGTGTTTTGCTGGCGGCGCTGAGTCGCTTGGCGACGGAGAAGCGCAATCGGCGCTTCGTCCGCAGTCTCTGCTCGCTGGTGTTTTTCAGCTCGGATCTTCAGTCCCGCTCCGAACAGCTGCGCAAGCTCATCGCGGAGTTCAACGGCATCCCGAATCTCTTCAGCACGATGGGCAAGATCAGGCTCAAGGGGGCCGCGATCGCGCCGCGCAGTCTTCAGGCTGCGGCCATGTCTGAGGTGAGGCGCGTTTTCCAAGCGACCTTCGGCGAGTTGACGCTGCCGCCCGAGCTGGACAAGGCGTCCAAGCGCATCCGCGAGCTGAACAAGGCGGGTATTCGCTCGGTTGTCGCTCCGCTTGCGCCGGACACTTTCGGCAACGCCGGCGCCGAAAAATACCAACGCAATCTCGAGGGCATTCTCAGCAAGCAGCAGGAGGCGGGCATTGTGATTGATCCGCTGCGTCTCTGCCCCCTGCTCTCGGCCTATTCGCCGGAACAGGGGGCTGCCAAGCTCAAGGAGAAGCTGCTGCACCTGCTCAAGGCGGCCGGCGGTTCGCCGTCGGGGAGGCGTCTGCTGCTGGAGGCGGGGCGCTCTGATGTGATGGCCATCGTGATCGATGCCTTCTGCCGCGTGTATGAGGAGCTGCCGAAGATGCCCGCGGAGCTTGTGATTGAGCTGCCGGCTTATCTGAGTTCGTCGCAGACGGCGCTGCGGGATCTCATTAACTGGGCTTCGGCGCGTTGCGCCAAGGGCAAGCCGCCTCTGCCGGTGGCCATCATCAAGGGCTCTCACCTCATGGAGGAGCAGCAGCTCAACCACCTCTACGGTCAGCGCGCGCCGCTGAGTCGCAACAAGCTCGAGACGGATCGCCGCTTCAAGCGCCTGCTGCGCGTGGCTATGGTCGAGTCGAAGGGGGCGATTGTGCCGATGATCGGTACGCACAGCTGCTTTGATCTCGCCTACGGGCTTCTGCTCTGGGCCAGCAGCGGCAAGAAGGGCATGCCGGGCATTCTCCTCACGGCGGGCTTGGGCAATCACCAGGCGCGCCTGCTGGCCAAGCAGGGGGCGGATGTTACGCTGCGCAGTTTCGCGACGGCGACGGGCGCGGAAGCGGAGTTCGAGCACTATCTCATTACGCTGCTCAACGAGCTGGCTCTGCCCGACGGTTTTCTCTCGGCCGGCTATGCGGTTGAAACGGACTCGATGGAGTGGAACAAGATGCGGCAGCACTTCCTCGCTTCGATTGATCGCGCGAGCGATTCGCAGACGGGGCGCCACGAATCGGCGACCTTCGAGAGCACGGGGCTGGCGCGCATGCTGGAACGCTCGCACATCGATGCGCTCTATCACGAGGCCAACAAGGCCCGCGAGATGCAGCCTGACACGCTTCAGATTAACATTGCCGGCGAGCCGTACACGAGCAATCTGACATACGTGCACCGCTCGCTGACGGTGCCCGGTCTGGTGGAATACCGCTTTAGTGTGGCGGATTACAAGGGGCTGCGCCGCGTGCTCAACCGCGCTGCGGAGGCCGCCCGAGGCGAGCCTCTGCCGGCCGAGCAGCGCGCCAAAACCCTGCTGCGGCTCGCCCGCATGCTGGAGGATGCCTGCGAAGAGCTCGCCGGCCTCATGGTCAAGGATGCGGGCTATACGCTCAGCCAAGCCGATGCGGAGCTGAGAAATGCTGCCGACGCCTGCCGCCTCTATGCCCGCGCCATCACGCAGGACGGTTTCCCGGACGGTACGCGCCCGGCGCCGCTGGGGCTTGTCGTGGTGGCGCCGTCGCCCAACCGCCCGGTTGAGGAGGCCGTTTCCGCCATAGCCGCGGCTTGGGTCACGGGCAACGTCATCATCTACAAGCCGGCCATGGCATCGATGATGCTCGGCCTGAGGCTCTGCGACCTGATGAGGAAGGTCGGCATGAATGATCCGGCTTTGCAGCTCGTTCCCTGTCTGGACAATGAGATGGCTCATTGCCTCATGAGCGATCCGCGCGTCAGTGCCGTCATCGCGGCGCTGAGTCCGCGCAGCCGTCGGCGCCTGCTGGAGGCCAACCCCGCCTGTCACCTGATTGAGGCCGACCTCGGCCAGTGCGTGGCCTACCTCGATGCCCAGTGCGACTGGAGGCAGGCCGTGCGCGACCTGAGCCGTGCCGCGCTGAGGCGAAGCGGCCGTTGCGTGAGCTGCCCGCACGTTGTGCTGGTGCATGCCGCGCTCTGCGACAATCAGCATTTCATCGCGGCGCTGCACGATCTCGTGACCTCGCTGACGGCCGAGCCCGGCTGGGTCGAGGGATGCGACCTCGGCCCGATGGCCGCGGCTCCTTCGGAGGAGGCGCTGGAGCTGCTCAGCGGCGTGGAGGGTGACGGCGAGTGGCTGGTGCAGCCCTACCTCGCTACGGTGGGCACGCAGATTCGCACGCCGGGCGTGCGCATCAACATTCGACGCGACGGTCTCTACGCGCGCAACTGCCGCAATCTGCCCATCATCGCTCTCATGAAGGTGGCCGATGCCGAGGAGGCGATCGAGCTACAAAACAAGCTCAGCGGCGGGCAGATGGCCATTGTCTACACGCTCAGCAACGAGGTTCGCAAGCTCTGGCGCAAAAAGATTCGCGTGGGCAATCAGGGCATCAACTGCTGCCCCGAGCCTCAGCCCGGTCTCATTCCCTTCGGCGGGTGGCGCGAAGCATGCAACGGCTTTACGCCCAAGGCCGGCAGCGTGAACTACCTCACGGCTCTCTGCCGCTGGGATGAAACGGGGCGCCCGCAGCGCCGCGGCAAGCAGCGCGATGTGCCCTTTGCGCCTTGGGAGCAACTGCAACCCAAGCCCGACCCGGAAGACTTCACGAGGCTCACGGCTGCCGCCGATTCGATTTCCTACTGGTGGACGCAGGAGTTCAGCACGCGCCACCTGCTGGATTCCAAGCCGGGAGAAACGACCGAGCTGAGCTACAAAGCCTGCCCCGTCTGCCTGAGGGCGGACGATGCTTGCAGCGACGCCGATCTCGGCATCGCTCTCATGGCGGCTCTGCGCCTCGGCTGCGACATCGAGCTGAGCTGCGAGAGCATGCGCCCCTGGATGCTCCGCGAGCTCACGCCGCTGAAAGTCAGCGTCACCGAAGAGAGCCGCAGCGATTACCTGCAGCGCTTCAGCGATTTTGCCAAGCGCGGCGTGCGCGTGCGCGACTGCTTCGCGACGGCTGAGACCATCGCCGCCGCCAAAGACTGCGGCCTGCGGCTCGACACGGCGCGCGTCGTAGCCAACGGGCGCATCGAGATGCTGCACTATCTCCGCGAGTTGGTCGTCACGCGCCGCACCGCGCGCTACGGCAATCTTCTCGACGATGCCGATACCAACTGATCGCCTGAGGCCGCCGCATCGTCGCGCATGCGGCGGACGGCGCAGCCCCGTTTGAGGTCGGGAGCGCCCGTGTCGGCTCGCGGGTGCGGGCTCGCGCGTGTCGGCTTTTGCCGCATCGGCGCGCGAGCGGCAAGAGAAAAAGCCCCCGAGCCGCCTCAACGGCCCGGGGGAGAAGAAACGGGGCGAAGCGCGCTCGAGGCGTGCTTCGGGCGCCCGAGTTCTCAGAGCACGGCGCCCCAGTGATGATCCTGCATGAAGGCGCGCGCGTCGGCGTGACCGGCCTCAGCCGCCTTTGAAATCCAGAACCGGGCTGCCTGCTCATCCTTCGGCGTGCCGAGGCCGTGGAAGTAGCAGCGGCCGAGGTTGTACTGCGCCGCTCGGTTGTTGAGCTGAGCCGCGCGCAGGAAGCAATTCATCGCCGCCACGTCGTCCTTCACCACGCCCTGCCCGTTGCGGTAGCAGAGGCCGAGGTTGTTGAGGGCGTAAGGGTTGTTTTGTTCGGCCGCCTTCTTGTACCAATAGGCGGCCTGAGCCTCATCGCGAGGGACACCCTGACCGTTGAAGTAGCAGGTGCCGAGGTTGTCCTGTGCATCGCTGTTGCCCTGATCGGCAGCCGCGCGGTACCACTTGGCCGCCTCCGTCATGTTCTGCGGCACGCCTTGGCTGAAATCGTAGCAGCGAGCCAGCATCAGCTGGCAATCGGCATCGCCGGCCTCAGCCGCCTCGCGCAGCAGAGGCAGCGCCTCTTCGTAATTTTTGGCGCCGTAGTAGGACTTGGCCTCCTGAACCGTCTGTTCGACCGAGCCGCAAGCACTCAGCAAGGCAGCAGCGAACAGGGAGGGAATCATCGAGCGAGAGATTTTCATATGCATATGTAATAGGTTTGGTGGTGAAAAGACGAGAAAGTTCAGAGCGAAGCGGGCTCAAGCTTCAAGACTGAGCAGATAGCGCTCGGCGTCCAGAGCCGCCCAGCAGCCCATGCCTGCGGCGGAAATCGCCTGCTTGTAGACGGCGTCGGCAACGTCGCCCGCGGCGAAAAGGCCGGGCGTCTTCGTCGCCGAACCGCCCGTCGGGCGGATGATGAATCCGGCGGCATCGCGATCGACAAGATCGCCGAGGAAGGCGCTGTTGGGCGTGTGTCCGATGGCCATGAAGACACACTTGAGCTCGAGCGGGCGCGTCTCGCCCGTCACCGTATCCTGAAGCGTCACCCCGCAGAGCTCGCCGCTTTCGTCCTTCCGGTAGGCGCAAATCGTCGCGTTCCAAATCGGCTCAATCTTCGCATCATTCAGCACGCGTTGCTGCATGGCCTTGCTGGCGCGCAGACTGTCGCGGCGATGAATCAGATACACCTTCGACGCGAAACGCGTCAGGAAGCTCGCCTCCTCACAGGCGCTGTCGCCGCCGCCCACCACGCAGACGGGCACATCGCGGTAAAACGAGCCGTCGCAGGTCGCACAGGCCGTCAGGCCGTGGCCGATGAGCTCTTTTTCACCCTCCAGACCGAGGTAGCGCGCCGTCGCACCCGTGGCCACAATCACCGCTTTGGCCTTGTAGGCTCCGCCCGTCGTCGTCACCGTGAAGAGCCCCGTGCAGGCCTCCTGAGAGACCGAAACCACACTTTCATACGCGTAGCGAGCCCCGAACTTCTCGGCCTGCTGACTCATGTTGAACATCAGCTCCGGCCCCATAATCCCGTCGGGGAAGCCCGGAAAGTTTTCGACCTCGGTCGTCGTCGTCAGCTGCCCGCCGATCTGCCCTCCGGTGAAGACGAGCGGCGAGAGATTGGCGCGGGCGGCGTAAAGCGCAGCCGTGTAGCCGGCAGGGCCGGTTCCGATAATAATGAGTTGTTCGTCCATTGCCGCTATTGTACCACAGAGCAAGGCGCAGGCAAGCGGATAATGCGTCAACCGACGGCGGCGAAACAAACAGGCGGCGGCCCCGGCGGGCAGGCGACAAGATGAGCGCATGGCTGTATTTAGGCTTGCACAGTGAAGCATTATCGCCCATACTAGCGGGGCTGACATGAAGATCTTGCGACGCAACCTGAGCCTGATGCTTGCAGTGAGGTACCTGAACCCCCTGCGCACCGTATTCTCCATCATCACCCTCATCTGCACCTTCGGCGTGGCTCTGGGCGTCATGGTGCTCATCGTCGTACTCTCTGTCATGGAAGGCTTGCAGAAGGAAGTGGACGAGCGCATCCTGACCTTCATTCCGCACGTTCAGGTCTCCCTCTGGGATGCTCAGCAAAGCGTCCCCATCAGCAACAAGCAGGTCGACCGCTTCGAGATTGAGAAGCAACTCGCGGCCATCCCCGGCGTCACCTGCGCCTACTCGCAGATCGACGGGCAGGCCAGCATCAACCTCGGCAACAACCTGCAAACCGTCACCTTCACCTCGGTGGATCCGACGAACGCCGCGCAGATGCAGCCGCTCAACGAGATGATTGTGGAGGGCAATGCCGACCTCGGTGAGGGCCTCGACCCGCTCTGCATCATGTCCGCGCCGGTCGCTCGGCAGCTCGGCATCCGCGTCGGCGACACCATCACCATGACGCCCCTGGCCGGCGGCATTGAAGAGGCCGGGCGCATCTACTCCCTCATTCAGGAGCCGCTCGCCATGCAGGAAGACAAGGAGTTCCGCGATGCCATCGCCGGCTTCTTTGACGGCGCCGAGCCCGACGGCGACGGTCTGCGCGTCTCGCCCGAAAAAATCGAGCACATGACGGGCATCCTCTGCCGACTCACCGACGACCGCCTTCGCCCCGGCGAGCGCGAACTGCGCGACCGCTTCTTCGAACTCACCGCCGGGCATCCGGCCGGAGCCCCGTACACCTCCGACGACCGGAAAAACTGGGACGACGCCGTCGCCGCGACGGACGCCCTTGACCGAGACCGCGAAGACGGCAAAGCCGCCAAGAGCATCAACGAAATGGTCATGCCCACCGACCTCGAAGTCATCGCCCTCTACCAGTTCCCCGAGAACTTGGCCGGGCCGGGGCTCTACGTGCCGCTCACCATCGCGCAGGATGCCCTCGGCTACTCGGAAAACGGCGAAGACAAAATTCAAACCTTCAGCCTGCGCCTCAGCGACCCGAACCGCCCCGAGGAAGTCGCCGACGCCGTCGGCCGCATCCTGCCCGACCTGAGCGCCTCGACCGAGGAGTACCCCATGGGGCTTGATTGGCTGGTCACCCCGTGGAGCGACCGCTTCGAGCAATGGCACAAGCTCATCGCCAACGAGCGCGTCATGATGAGCTTCGTGCTCTCCATCATCTCGCTGATTGCCGGCTTCTGCATCATGGCCGTCATGTTCACCGTCTCGATGCAGCGCAAGAGAGAAATCGCCGTTCTGCAAGCCATCGGGGCTACCCCGGGCAAAATCGTGGGCATCTTTGCGTGGCAGGGCGTCATCATCGGCCTGCTGGGAGCGGCCATGGGTGTCGGGCTGGCGCTGCTGGTGCTGCACAACCGTCTGGAGATTCAGGCCTTCCTCGCAGCCGTCAACCTCGATCCCTTCCCCATGCAGCCGCACGGCATCCGGCTGCCGGCGGTGTTTGACTTCGGCATGTTCGGCTGGCAGGCCTTCAAGGCCTTCGTGATGGTCATCGTCGCCTCCACCATACCGGCTATCTTTGTCTCGCGGCAGGATCCGTCAAAGGCGCTCCGTTCCAACTGATTCCTCAACTCTCTCAACCGACTGCTGCCAGAAACGACATGGATATCTACTGGATCAAAGACAAGCGCCGATGCGGCCCGGCCACCGTACCCGACGTCATCTCGCTGGTGCAGATGGGCGAAATCAGCCCCGACACCAAGGGATGGCACGCCGGGTGCAAGCAATGGATGCCGCTGCGCGAGCTGCCCGCGCTCAGCGACTTTCTCAACGAGCTTGAGGAGAGAAGCGCGCAGCCCGAGGATGCTGATCGAGACGATGCCGATGAGTTGCCCGTCCAATCCCCCCTCGAGCAGTTAGCCCGAGATCGGCAGGGCGACGAAGGACGCGAAACGCCCGAGCCGCGCCCCGCCACCCCGGCCGACGCGCCCCACGGGGCGGGCGTCGGGCCGTCCGGCCGCGACGAGCATGCAGAACCCACTCTGCCGCCGCTGCCGCCCCTGCCGCCCGAGGGGCTCGACGCTCCGGCCGGCGCAGACGTTCGTCGCGTCTTTCTGCCCTCGCCGGGCGCGCGCCTCATGGCGCGCATGATTGATTACGCTCTCTACATCGCGCTGTTTTACATCGTCGTCGGCATGCTGGGCATCGAGTACAGCCCGAACCTGTTGCCGGGCTCGGTGTACGTCTGGCTGCCCTGCCTGCTGCTCGAGGGCATCCTGCTGTCGCGCTTCGGCACGACACCGGGCAAGGCGCTCATGGGCATACGCCTGAGTATTTTCGGCGAGGCGGAGCGATTGAGCGTCGTGCGCGGATTCATGCGCTCGGCCATTGTCTTTGCGCTGGGCTGCGGCCTGATGATCATCCCGCTCATGCCGCTGACCGGCCTGCTGGCCCTCTGGCAGCTGCGCCGGCGAGGCATCACGAACTGGGATGCCAACTGCAGCACCATCCCCGTGCAGGTTCGCCCGTCGAGCACCGAGCGCACCATGCTGGGCTTCGTGATCATCTTCGGCAGTTTCATTTCCATGTCCCTGACCATCATGAACCTCTGGGCAGCGCCCCTGATTGAGGACCTGGAATCGCAGCATCCCGGCAGCACCCGCCAGCTCTCCGCCCTGCTGGGTGAAAGCCTTGACGACCCGCAGGCATCACCGCGCCGAGGCAGCACCGCCGCTCCCGCAGCCGCGCCCGCCGCAGCACCCGCAACCGCACCCGGCGCATCGACCGCCCCGGCAAGCGCCGGAGCCGCACCGTCCGCGGCCACGCCTGCAACAGCCGCACCCGCGGCAACGACACCGTCTGAAGCCACGCCTGCAACAGCGACGCCTGCAACGACGGCACCGCCCGTCTCGCCCTCACCCGCTGCGGCCGACGCGCCATCACCCGCAGCCGCAGACAGCGACCAACACCCCCTTGTCGACCGTCTCATCAACGTTCTTGACCGCGTCAGCAATCTGCTCGACGCCGCAACCCGAAAAATCAACTCGACCATACCCGCTGCGACCACCGAGAGCCCGGCACCCGTCGTCCCGGCTCCGGAAGCGCGCGCGGCTCATCCGTCATAACCCCTTCCTGATACACCGCCCCGCCACCTCTGATGCCGGGCGGTCATCGCAGGCAAAGCACACAACCATACAACCGACATGAACACCATGACCCTGCTCAGTGCCGTAGCCCTCAGCATCGGCACCCTCGCACCCTGCCTCCGTGCCGACGTCCCCGCTGCGGCACCCGCACCCGCAGCCGAGGTGCAGATGACGGCCCGTCCCTACAAGGACATCGACGCGCTGGCCAAAGAATACAAATCGCGCAACTACGACCGCTACGAAAACGCCACCGGCATCTTCGGCCGAAAAGATGAAACCCTGCACATCCGTGTCAACGGGCAACCCTCCGCCCCCATCTTCCTGCTGATCCACTCCTTTGAAGAAGCGAGTGTCAACGCAGACAGCAAGATAGCGCTTCAGCCCGGCGACAACACCGTCAAGCTCCCGCACGAAGGGCTCACCTACATCAGCTACTACACCCCCGACGGCCAGGGCACCCCCGTTGACATCAGCATCAAAGGCGGCGTGAACAACGGCGTCTACCGCCAGGGAGACGGAGCCGCGAAATGGCAGCAGCTCATCAAAGCCCCCGGCAGCGAATACCTCGACATCGTCACCAAGTACACCCACCTCGTCTACAACAAGGAAGGCCTGCGCAAGCACTGCCCGACCGATGCCGAGCCCCTGCTGGCCATCTACGATGACATCATCGGCGACCAGTTCCGCACGCTCGGCCTCTTCAAATACAATCGCTGGTACGGCAACCGCATGATGGGTCGCAACGGCGTCGGCGGCTACATGCATGCCGACGGCATGAGCGCCTACTTCAGCGAAGACGTCATGGGCGCCGTCACCAACGTCAACAACCTCGACTACTGGGCCATCGCGCACGAGTTCGGCCACATCAACCAGATCGTGCCCGGCCTGAGGTGGCACGGCACCGGAGAGACCACCAACAACATCTTCTCCATGCGCGTCCGCTACAAATACACCCCGGGCAACCTGCCGCTGGAGGACACCCCCTCGGCCACCATCGACGGCAGCATGCCCTGCGGCTGCTTCAACGCCTTCTTCCAAGGAGCCGTCATCAACCGCGAGCCCTTCCGCTTCCAGATGGGGCCCTCCAACCTCAACAACTACGCCAACGGAGGTGACGTCTTCGTCTCCGTCGTCCCCTTCTGGCAGCTCGAGCTCTACTACAACATCGCCGGCATGGGCAACCGCGACTTCTACCCCGACCTCTGCGAAAAGCTCCGCCTCGACAAAGACGACGCCAAGCTCACCCCCGGCGAAAGTCAGGTGCGCTTCTGCAAGTACGCCTGTGACGTCGCGGGCGAAAACCTCATGCCCTACTTTGAGACCGTCGGTCTGCTGCGCGAAGTCGACCGCGCGATCGAAGACTACGGCGACGGCCGCATCACCATCACCCAAGAGATGATTGAAGACGCGCGCGCCTACGGCCGGAAGTACAAGGAGCCGGCCAGCCGAGTGCTGCACCTCATCTCGGCACACAGCATTGAGGCCTTCAGCAAGCGCCTGCCCGTCCAAGGGAGCGAAAACGTCGGCGTCACCCCCGGCACCGACAGCATCACCGTCTCCAACGCCGACTGGAAGAACGTCGTCGCCTACTACACCTACGCCGGCGACAAGCTCATCCGCATCGCCCTGCCCGGCACCGGCGACAGCAGCGGTCAGACCACGCGCTGCGCCTTCCCCGAGGGCTCGACTCAAGTCAACGCCGTCTCGTGGGACGGTCAGGAGCGCACCGTCTACCGCCGTCCCTGACCGCCGTCCCTGACTCGCAGCGGCAGTGCCTCAGCATCAAAACCGCCCGCAGCCCCGAGCTGCAGGCGGTTTTTTGCATCCCTGCGCGCAGCTTTCTGAAGCGATGCCGGTCTTTGGACTTGTCACGAGACAACAAATGCGATAAAATGCGCCGTCGCGACGGCGTCGTCCCTCCCCCCGACGGCCGAACGCCGTCCTAGCAACACATCTCCGAACCATTCCTGATATGAAAGAACTCAAAGGTGCATGCATCATCGGCCAGTCCGGCGGCCCTACCGCCGTGATCAACGCCAGCGTCCTCGGTGCGGTCCAGGCAGCCCTCGCAGCCCCGCAAATCACCAACGTCTACGGTGCCGCTCACGGCATCAAGGGTGTGCTCAACCAGCAGCTCTACGACATGAGCCAAGAGGATCCGTCCGAGCTTGAGCTTCTCATGTTCACGCCGGCCTCGGCTCTCGGCACCTGCCGCTACAAGATGAAGGATCCCGACGTCGACCCGACCGACTACGAGAAGCTTCTCGAGACCTTCCGCAAGTTCAACGTCCGTTACTTCTTCTACAACGGCGGCAACGACTCGATGGACACCTGCAACAAGATTTCGAAGTTCATGCTCAAGAACGGCTATGAGTGCCGCGTCATGGGCATCCCGAAGACCATCGACAACGACCTCTACGGCACCGACCACTGCCCCGGCTTTGCCTCGGCCGCCAAGTACATCGCCACCTCCTGCATGGAGGTCAAGCACGACGCCTGCTGCTACGACACGGGCATGGTCACCATCGTCGAAGTGATGGGGCGCCACGCCGGCTGGCTCACCGCCTCGGCTGCTCTGGCCAACTTCGCCGGCGCCGGCCCCGACCTCATCTACCTGCCCGAGGTTGACTTTGATATGGACAGCTTCCTCAACGACGTCGAGCGCGTCTACAACGCCACCGGCAAGTGCTTCGTCGTCGTCTCCGAAGGCATCCACGACAAGGACGGCAAGTTCATCTCCGAGGCCAAGACCAACAGCAACGACGGCTTCGGCCACGCCCAGCTCGGCGGTCTGGCCAACAAGCTGGCGGAAGTCGTTCGCGGCCGCGTCAGCGCCAAAGTGCGCGCCATCGAGCCCTCCCTGCTCCAGCGCTGCGCCACGCACCTCGCCTCCACCACCGACGCCACCGAGGCTTACCTCGCGGGCAAGACCGCCGTCAACGCCGCCGTCAACGGCGACACCGACAAGATGGTCGCCTTCGAGCGCAACTGCATCCTCGGCAACTACGTCTGCTCCACCAAGCTTCTGCCGCTTGAGAGCGTGGCCAACTTCGAGCGCAAGGTGCCGCGCGAGTGGATCAACGCTGCCGGCAACGGCGTCGAAAAGGCCTTTATCGACTACGCCCTGCCGCTCATCCAAGGCGAGACCGGCATGAAGGTCGAAAACGCCCTGCCGCGCTTTGCCCGCCTCAAGAAGGTGCTCGCCCGCCCCACCTGCTGAGGCTGAAGCGCTACGCGCCGAAACATCACTCAAAGCGACGGCTGCCGCCTCCCGCGGCAGCCGTCTTGCTTTTGGGTCGGGCGACGCGCCAGTGCGGACGACCCGCCGGGGACGCCCCGCCGGGGGAGACCCGCCGAGGGAGGCAAACCGCTCCCGGTGCCTTATCACTGTGCAGCACAGCCTAATTTTTAGCGAGTTAGCTTGCAGGACTCCACCCGATGTGGCAATGTAGAAACAGCCCGCTGAGCAAGCGACGGGCAAACTCCGCAGAAAGGAACCCAACACCATGACCCAACGCAACATCACACGCTATACGTACGAGACCACCTCCTTCCAAGGATGGCGTCTGAGCATCTGTCGCAAATGGAATCAATTCACCAAATATTTTTCAGACCGCCAATACGGCAGCGAAGAAGCCGCCTTCAAAGCCGCCATCGACATGCGCGACCGCATCTACGACGCCCTCCGAAAAAACCCCGACGATCCCCGCGCCGTCTTTGAGCAATTCAAAAACGGAGTGGAAAGCGCCCCGCAGACCGCCGAAGCCCCGTCGAACGCCTCCTGACCTACCCCCCCTTCCCTTCCCCGGCTCGATCAACCGGGAAGCCCAACGACCCCGCCCCGCCCCGCCGCCCCCGTGCGGCGAGAGCGGGGCTTCGCATGCTCGGCTTCCCCCACCTCATTCACCGAAAGAGAACGCGCAACGAATATGCGCCCGCAGCGGCGCAAACCAACAAAAAAAAGACGCCCGAGAGCCAAAACGGTTTGACAGAGCCTCCCCTGTCTGATATCTTGTACAAAAGCGCACCTTTCCCCCCCCTTCAACAACACCATGAAACCGCGAACTCTCCGTGTTCTTCTTCTCCTCGCCGCCCTGCAACACAGTGCTCAGGCCGACCAGAGCTTTCTCGCCGAAGGCGTCAACCGCGGTGACATCACCGCCTCCGAACGCTTTTACGACAACGGCAAAGGCTATTACTGGCAGGGGTACAACCTCAATACGGCCGCTAACGAACTCTACAACTCAACCGGCCGGAGCTGGGACTTCCTCGGCGAACTCGCCGAGCGCGTTCCGGAGGGAGCCGATCCGAACGACAGCAGCAGCCAGGCCCACTTCTATGACAAGCTGACGGACGATGCCAACACCTGTTGGTACAACGTCAGCGCCAACGTTCTGCAATACTGGCTCAACGACTACGGCGTCTTCTACCGCGGCAGCGGAGACGACGGCCAAGGCGGCCATGAGCTTCCCTACGGCTACACCTACAGCAAAGAATACCTCAGCCAACTGGGCGGCACACAGTCCCTGCGCGTCGACATGTACTTCTACGACAACTGGGAGAACGTCGGCGGCAACACCACCATGAGTATGCCGTGGTTTCTGGGCGGCTACAACGAGGATCACGATAAGTCAGGCTCTGCCCAAGGCGGATTCTTCCAAGAGTATTTCAGCAGCACCGACGCCACCTATCGGTGCGTGGCCAGCCGAGGAGGATTCTCCCTGTCAGCCATTCTCAGCAACCTCGTCGAAGGAATGGGGCTCACGCAAAACAGCGACGGCAGTTACAGCTGCTCCACCCCGGGGCAAATCATCGATTTCGGCATCTCCGCCACGGATGAGAACGGACAGCGCTCCGGGCACGCCCTCACCTGCTACGGCTTCAACACCAACGACGACGGCGAATTGACATCCATCTTGGTCACCAACTCCGACGATCAATTCTACGGCCTTGTCGAGCTGTATCTGAAAACCGACGACTCCAACGGGAAAGTTTACCTCTACTCCGATGCCGAGTGCACTCAACGCTGGGACTACGCCGACCTCAACGACTGGTGCGTCGACCAGCTGGGCTGGATCGACACCCCCGAGGTGTTGAAAGACATGTACCGTCAGTACAACGATGCCGACACCCCGCTCGTCTGGAACGGCAACAGCAGCGAATGGAACGCAGCCGATGCCGGCGAAGCGAGCTATGACGAGCTGCCGACCGCCGCCACGGGATGGGACGTCTACGTCTCACAGGGCGAGTTCAGCGACCACTACCACAGCTGGTACAAAGAGGGGCGCCCCATTGAGTTCAACGACCACGGCAGCGCCGGCAGCAGCATCCGTATCGTCGGTAACGTCGGCACACCCAAACTCATCCTGAGCAACAGCAACGCCGTCACCTACCGCTTCACGGGAGACGGCAGCAACAGCATCGCCGCCGGCGCTATTGAGGCATCCGGCGGCGGACGCAGCGAGTTTTACAGCATCGGCGTGCAGGCCGACAGCGTGAGCATTCGCGCCTTGAGCACGCTGAGCCTCGGCGAGGGCAGCAGCTTGAGCGCGCAGAGCGTGCGCGTCGGCAGCAGCGGTGTGCTCGAGCTTGCCGGCGGCACACTCGCCGCTGAGCAAGTCACCATCGGGGCGAACTCCGCCTTCGCCGTCACCGGCAAGGGCGGCAGCTTCACCGGCAGCACCCTCACGCTCGAAGGCGGCTCCACCCTCAGCTTCGACTTCAGCTCGGCCGACAGCAGCAGCCCCCTGCTGAGCATGAGCGGCAACATGACGCTCAACGGTACCGTGACCCTCAAGCTGACCGGCTCCCTCGTCGACGGAGCCACCTACAATCTCATCAGCTTTGCGTCCGGCGCCACGCTCAGCTCCAACTGGAGCAGCCTCTTCACCGGCTACGACGGCACGCTGAGCTTCAGCGACAACGTCCTGAGCATCGTCTACAGCATGCCCGCGCAGCTCACGTGGAACAGCGGCAGCGGCACTTGGAGCAGCGGCACTTGGAACAACGGCAGTGCCGCCAGCAACAACGCAGCCGTCACCTTTGCCGCCACGGGCACGCCGGCCACCATCACCGTCAACGGCACAGTCACCCCCGGCGCCATCGCCATCACGGGCGGGCAATACAGCTTCACCCCGGGTGCTGAGGGCGGAACCATCGGCGGCAACCGCGACCTGAGCATCAGCGGCGGCGCCGCCGTGAGCACCAAGCTCAACTTCGCCAACCGCCGCATCAGCCTGAGCGAAGGAGCCTCGCTGACCTACAATCTCTCAGGTGAAAACGCCATCCGCAGCCTCAATCTCGCCGAGGGCACCTCCGTCACCTTTGCTCAGGACGGCACCTACCGCCTGCAAAACAGCTCTGCTCTGGCCGGCTCCATCAAGGTGACGGACAGCGCCAACCTGAGTCTGGAGTTGGCGGACGACGCCGTGGTGGCAGATCTGAGCACGGATGAGGGCAGCACCGTGAGCTTCCGCAACAGCTCGACGGACAAGGACATTAACTACACGCTCAACTCGAGCACTGAGCAACTCAAGGGCGCGGTGCGCATCGGCGACGCAGCCGATGCGCACGGCACGAACCTCAACATCGCCGCCGAAAGCTCCACCGCCTTCAGCATTGCCGACGGCAGCAAGCTCACGCTCAACGGAACGGGAAGTTTCCAAGGCACGACCACCGGCAGCGGCAGCGTCGAAGTTGCCCAAGGTGCGGATGTGAGCTTCGCGCTGGACAGCAGCAGCAGAAAGCTCAAGCTCGGCTCTGAAAACGAGCTCATCATCAAAGGGCAGGCCACGGCCGGAGCCCGAGCCGCCGAGGGAGAGTCGGGAACCGACGGCACCCCCGTCTGCGGCAGCGATGCGGCCATCACCGTCGCCAAGGACGGCTCGCTGACGGCCTATGTCTCCAAGTACCGAGGATCCGCGTTCAGCCGACTGACGCTCGACGGCGGCAGTGCAACGTTTGATGCCAACGGGCTTGACTCGCCCTCATCAAGCTCCTCACCGCTGGCCCGCGTGGAACAGCTCCACGTCACCTCCCAAGGCGGCAGTCTGAACCTCATTCAGCAGGATAGCATACAATTCGGCGCGAACGTTGTTGCCGTAGAGCAGTTGAGCGGCGAAGGCGGCGCCCTGAATTTTTCCGTCACGGAAGCTATGCTCAATCCCCACCTGCTGCGCATTGAAAGCACCGCCGAGGGCTACAAGGGCGATCTGAACGTATCCGTCAAACAAAACGTGTACTATGCCACCGACTATTACGGCACCGCCGGCGCCGAACTTCAGTCGGGCAGCCTCGGGCGCGTCACGCTGAGCGCCGCCGGTGTTCTGGATCATGCACGCGCCTCCTTCGGCGTCGCGGGTGAGGTCACGATCGGCGGCATCAACGGCGATGAAACCGGCTACCTCTACTCCGGCAGCATGGCGACGACCAACGGCATGCTCATTGCCAACACGGACGAGGGCGTCCGCAGCTCGATCAAGGCTTCCTCCCACACCCTGACGATTGATACCGAAAGCAGCAACACCTTCGCCGGCGACGTGTTCAAGGGCAAGGCCGCGGGATCCTCGGGCGGCATTCTGAGCATCGTCAAGAGGGGCAGCGGCAGCCAGTCCTTCACGGGCGGCAACCTGGAGGGCCTGCAGGGCGGCAGCTTCACCGTAGAGGGAGGCACGCTGAGCATCAGCGCCGAGCTGACGGCAACCGACGTCGCCATCGCAACGGGAAGCCTCCTCGACCTCAACGGCAGCCGCCTGACCGTCACCGGGAACCTGAGCGTCGGAAGCCCGTCCGGCCTCGCCCCCGCGAGCGCCGTCAGCTCTGCCCCGGCAGCACTCAACTCGGCCGGTTCGGCTTCTCCGAGCCTCAACGCGACGCTCGACCTGACGCAGGCAAGCAGCCTGAGCTTCAGCAGCGCTCTCGACCTCAACGGCAATGCTCTGGTGCTCTCCGACCCGCAGACGCAGAGCATGCTGCTGACGCTCGCGGCGGATATGACGCTGGGGGCTCCGGGCATGCAGGATCTCACCCTCTTCACCAACGTGGGCAGCCTGCTCATCGGTAACGGGAGTTATGAAAGCGCCATCGATGCAGACCTTTATCTGCAAAACGAGCTTCTGTCGGAAAACTCCATGCTCGTTTTCGCCGACGGCAACCTCATGCTGACCAACGTGTACACCACGCCCGAGCCGACCACGGCCACCCTGAGTCTTCTGGGACTGGCCGGTCTGCTCCTGCGCCGCAGACGCCGCGCTTGACGCCCGCCAACGGGACGCGACGCACAAGCTCCTCCCCTCCGGACTCGCCGTGTTACGCACGGCGAGTCCGTGTTTTTTTCGGCGCACCACCTTCTCGATACGAACGCGCGCCGAAGCATCCTCTCCCCGTCAAAGGCACGCCAAGACGGGCACGCAGAGAGGTCGGCGTCTTCACTGCCGGATCGGCGGCGATGCCCTATCAATCAAATCCCTCCGGCAGGTAAAAAAAGGGACTTTTTCATTATCCGATACAGCTCAGAATACAAGGCACCGTCTTCCTCGTGTTAACTCTAGCTTTCACCCCTAACTTCCTTGACCGGCATGTATTCACATGATAGATTCAGATAATGCGGTATCCCTCGATGGCGGCATGAAGCACCGCTCTCAACCCGCCATCGGGGCTTCGCTCTCAACCTGCAACTCTCATATGAAACTGAAACTGATGACCTGGTGTTGCTGCTTGCTGGCAGCAAGCACGGCAAACGCTTACACAAGCTTTACGGATGACTACCGAGCAACGAGTGACAAGGGTTACTTCAACATCATGTTCGGCGAGCGTTTGAACTGCATTGGGCAAGATTCATCCGGCTTCGATATCTATGAGGAACGCCGGAGCGGTATGCAACCGGGGACAGTCTATTACGATCAGTTTGTGCAGTCTGTCGTGCGCGCCTTTAATACCTTGGAAAACACCGTCACGAACAAACCGAGCCGCACCATCAATATTGAGGTCGTTTTTACGATCAACGACGCCGGCGAACAGGGAGCCACGGCAGATCCCAACTGGCAAGACCGGAATTCATCCGGATCGAGCCTGACCTTCGGTGATTTGGGCGCGGACGGCTCAATTGCCGGGCTGTCTGCTCATGTCAACAAACTAGAGTACATATGGAAGTACGGTCAGAATGATACGGGAACCCAGGGCTTCTACGATGTCAGAATCTACTACAGTGCCACAACTCCCTACTCCGACGCTAACGCCTCATTCGGCTCTTTCTTCGTCGGAGCCGATGCGGGGGATTACACACAGGGGCAGTATGATGTTGAGACTATCACGCTGCACGAGAGGGGCATGCCCTCGGCTTTCACAGCGGATACGATTACACCACTCAAACCCAAACGATGGGTTACAGCATCTTGGACCTGACTGTCAGCGAGCGGCCCAATCCCCTCCCGAACGGGGGCATAGACAGCTTTTTCACCGGCGAGACGGCAACGGCACTCAACGGCGGAGAGGAGGTGAAGCTGACGCATGACAGGACTCATACGCTCTCGCCTCAGGGCCTGCTGATGGCCGACGGCACGTCGAATCCGGGAGCGATGCGCGACTTCACCGAGCTCGACAAAGCTATGCTGCAAGACTTGGGCTGGACGCTGACGAACCCGATTGTGGTGCCGACGACGCCCGAGCCGTCGACGGCTTTGCTGAGCCTGCTCGCCCTTTCCGGCCTTGTCGCTCGCCGCCGTCGGCGGTCTTGACGCCGACGAGCAGCCGACTGCGACCTTCCGGCAGCCCCTCTCCCCCCGCACCTGCGGCCTCTCCCCGCGCCTGCGGCCTCTCCCCCGCGCGTGCAGGCCCTCTCCCCTGCGTGCGTCAGGGCTGCATTCCCCCATGCGCGACAGGGGCATACAAGAGAGACAAGGCCCCATCACGCGCAGATGGAGCGCAGCGATGTCGCGAGCCGTAACATGACGAAAGCGCCGATGCCCTGTGGCATCGGCGCTTTCTTGAAGCAATAATGTGTCTCTGAATCAGAGGCAGGCCTTGAGGCGAGCGGCGATGTTATCCTTGGAGGTGGCACCGACGACGGTGTCGACCACCTGACCGCCCTTGATGAAGAGCAGCGTGGGAACCGAGCGCACGCCGTAGCGCTGAGCCAGATTGCCGCAGGCTTCGACGTCGGCCTTGACGACCTTGGCCTTGCCCTCGAACTCGACGGCGAGCTGATCAATGATCGGCGCGATCATCTTGCAGGGTCCGCACCAAGTAGCCCAGAAGTCCACCAGCACGGGAACGGGCGAATTGAGAACCTCTGCGTCAAAGTTGCTTTCAGTGATTTGTGTAGCCATATGTTTATATGACCCCGGAAGCGGGGGATTTTGTTGAAAAAATCTTACTCTTCTTCATCCAAGCTCTCCTCCGAATCATCGACGGAGTCGTCCTCGGAGTACTCTTCGTCCGCAGACAACTCGTCGTCAGAGGATTCGTCGTAGGAGCCGTCATCTTCGGAATAATCGGACGAGGAGCTCGAGGAAGACGAGCCGCCCTTGGCCTCCGGCGTGCCGAACATACGCTCGCTGTCGAGCATGCGGCCGAGCATCTGATCCGTCTGGTACTGGGCGAAGGCAAACCATCCGCAGAGCAACAGAGCGAGAACGCTCAGCGACAGGATGAGCGGGCTGGGGCGCCCGGGCTCTTCCTCTGCCTCGACAACCTTGCCGAAGCCGGCGGGTTTGCCGAAGCCGGCGGGTTTGGTCGGAGCCATACCGGAGTGCCCGACGGGCACGGTAGCCTTGGGCATGGCGGCCGTCGGCGTCGACGAAGACGAGGACGGCGTCGCCTGCGGGGCCACGGGCTGAGACGGAGCCTTGGAGCCGGCGGCAGGCTGAGGAGCCGAAGATGCGGGACGGGAAGATGCGGGAGGCTTCGGAGCCGCCAGCGGAATCGTAGACGAGGAGGAAGCCGGGCGGGCGGCCGGGCGCTCATTACCGAGCACGACCGTGCGCACGGGAGGCGCGGGCGCCGCACCGGGGCGAGCGGGAGCGGAAGGAGGCGTCAGCGGCACCGTTGTGGCACCCGAGGGACGCGGCACACCGGGAGCCGGCGGAACTGCCGGACGAGGCACGGAGATGGGGCGCGTAGCTCCGCCCGAAGCTCCGGAAACCGGGGGAGCCGGAGGAACGGGAGCGCCGGGAGCCGGAGGTACAACCGGGGGAACGGGGGCACCGGGCCGAGGAGCGGAAGGCGCGGGTGCAACGCCCGGACGCGATACGGGAGGGGGCACGGGAACCCCGGGGCGAGGCACGGAGGGAGGAACCGGCACCGAGGGGCGCGGTACAGAAGGAGGAACGGGAGCACCGGGAGGAGGTACGGGTGCGGGATTTGGCGGAGGAGGCGTACTCATAACGTCGTAAAGTCTGGAGCCGCGTGTTTGCGGATTTCTTTTATATTGCACTTTTTTTTCTGCTTTGCAAGCTGAAAACGCTTGATGAGTCCATTTTTTTATCCGGAGGCGGGAATGTGCCGTGCGACGATTCAGTTATTGGCATCATTCAGTCCCCAACGGCGGTAGAGCGAGGGTTTGCCGCCGGGCTCAAGGGGGCGGCTCCAGGAGTCGTCCTCGGGCATGCCCATGAGGGTGCGGAGGCGCACGCACTGCTTGCAGCGGCGCAAAAATTCCATGTCCTCTTGTCGGCGCCATGAGACCGTCCACGTGCGATCGGCGCGGTGAAGGGTCTGTGCATGCAGGGACGCATGGGCGTGCATGCGCATGGCGTAGTGCATCTTCGAGAGGCCGGATGCGTGGCGTCCCTTTTTGAAGTCGTCGTACCCCCAGAGCAGGAGGTTGCGCCCGTAGACGGCGTACCAAGCGCCTATCTGCGACGGCGGGGGGCCGTCGCCCTCGTAGAAGCGGCGCTGGATGAGCTCGGCCTCATCGTAGCGCCCGGCGCGCGCCAGCAAATGCGCGAGCATGGAGACGTTGTAGAGGTTTTTCGGGTTAGCTTCGAGCGTCAGGCTCATTGCGGCGATGGTCTCGTTGAGCGATTTCTCCATCACGGGGTCGAGTCGCACGCATTCGTTGAGCAGAGCATAGTCGGGGTAGTCGCGTGCCAAAGAGCGCAGCACTCGGCAGCGCTCGGCGACACCCCGCTCGCGGCTCTCGGCACTCCCGATGCTCCACTGCGCCATCCAAGGCCTGGCGAAGTGCCCGCCCAGCCAAACGAAAGCGCCCAGAGCGGCCAAACTGAGGAGAATCAGCGCTGCGCGCTCGGCAGGGCGCGCAGCGCGCACGTCGAGCAGAGCCTCGTGGCGGCCGTCCATCCACACGCGGCGGGGCCGGAGGAAGAGGGGACGGCGCCGACAGGGGGAGGCCATGACGCCGCAGGCGAAAGCCATCGAGGCGGCCAAGGCGGCATGGTGCCAGTAGTAGTCGTAGAAGGCGCAGAGAGCCATGGCCGTGACGTAGAGCAGCGCCATGCCGGTGAGGCGGCGTCGGCTGCTGCTGATCGCGTCGCTGCCGAGCGCCAGCAGCCCCGCCGAAAGATGCGAAACGAGAAAGAGCAGCACGAGCAGCGCGCCGATCAAACCGTAGTCCACCCATGCCTGCAGAAACTCGTTGTGGGCGAAGTTGGGCGCACTCCAATCGCGGAAGCTCGTCAGAATGGTCCATTGAGAAGCTCCGGCTCCGAGGCCGCATGCTCCGGCCTCGCCCAAATGCCCGGTGAGGTCTCCCCAAATCTCGTAGCGAAGGTGCGAGTCCAAATCATTGCTGAGCCATTCAAAGAGGCCGCCGCTCAAAAAGCCGTACACGGCGACGGCAAAGCCCGCCACCAGTGCGGCCGATATCAGGATGATACCGAAGCCCGGCCTGCGCCCGGCCACGGCGCGGTTCAGACAGAAAATCACCCAGCCGACCAGCAGGAGCAGGGCTGCCGATATGTAGGTCGAAAGGGTGTCGCAGAAGAAGGAGAGCGCGATACCGCCCAGAGCCGGCAGCAGAAGGAGCAGCGTCCGCCATCCCCGCTTCTCCGACGCCAGCGCGGCATAGAGCAGAAGAGCTCCGGCCGTCATGAAGAAGAAGCCCGCAAAGTTGCCGTAAAAGAAGAGACCGACGGGTCGGCTGTTGGGCCCGGTCAAGCCGCATTCGGGTCGCCCGCTCCACAGGACGGAGGCTTCCGGCAGGCTCATCAGTCCGAAATAGGCGATGTTGGCAACGAGGGCGAGGGCGAGCGCAGCGATGACCATGCGCCCGCTGCCCTGCGCCGCCGTTACCCCGGCGACGTAGTAGACGGCGCAAGCCAGCAGCAGGGCAGCCTGTCCCCAGCCCTCAACGACCGAATAGCTGCACAGAGCACGCACGAGAAAATACAGCCAGACGGCCGCGGCAAGCCAATTCACCGGAGAGAAACACACCATTTTGTCGCCGCGCAGCAGGCCGAAGCAGCCGAGCAGGCAGGCGGCGGCACCGATGAGGCAGAGAGGGAAGGCGGTGTAGGCTTGGGTGTCGACGCAGGCCATCACGATCACCCATCCGACCGCGAGCAGCAGCGCAAGGGTTCTGCCCGTCAGTGTGTCCGCCAGTCTCCGTTTTTCCCTCACATCGCTCATGGAGGGCATGGTAGCAGAAAGCTCGGGCGGCTGCAAGCATGCAATGACCCGAGAAAGAACTTGACCCGGCAGCCGTCTCATGCCAAGATGGTGATCGGTATGAAGCTTCTTCTCTCGCTGACGGATCAGAGTTTTCGCGCCACGAAGTCGATGGGCATCTTCAACGTGTCCATCGGTCTGGCGCGCGGGTTGATGAATTGCCCCGGGGTTCGCGAGCTTCACATCTTGGGCAACAATGAGTGTGCAGAGAGTTTCGGCGAGCTCAAGCCGCACGTGCATCTGCATCTCTGCGACCGCCCCGTGCCGAGGCGCTTGGGGCGCCTCTGGTGGGATCAAGTTGAAATCAGCGATGTCATCCGCAGCATCGACCCCGACTGGGCGCTGTTGCCCAAGGGCTTTCCGCCCTTCTTCCCGCGTCCGGGGCGCACGCGGCTGGCCTGCTACGTGCACGATGTCATCTGGGAGTACTACCGCAGCATTCGCTGTCAGGATTCTCCCTTTCCGCGGCACGAGCTGCTCTACTTCAGGTCGCTGGGTCTGCGCGCGCTCAAGGCGGCCGACCTCGTGCTGACCTCCACGCAGTTCAACCGCAGCCGCTTCGAGGTTTACGCGCCGCAGGTGAACACGGCCGTCATCGGCATCGGCTTCGACGATGAAGTTCTGCCGCCGCCGCCCTCTCTGCCGGAGCAGGAGCGCTTCGGCCTTCTTTTCTTCGCCTCGCCCTACCCTCACAAACTCACCGCTCTGGGCATGCGCCGTCTCTCGGCTTGGCTGGAGCAGTTGCCCGAGGCGGATCGGGTGCGCATCCACGTCATCGGCAGGCTTCCCGCGCATGCGGAGCTGCCCGACGAGCGCTGGATTCAGCACGAGCGGCTGCCCTTCGCCGAGCTGAAGCTGCTGCAGCGCCGCGAATGTCGCGCCACGGTCTACTTCTCGGCCTACGAGGGCTTCGGGATGCCGCCGGTTGAGAGTTTGCGAAACGGCGTGGTGTGCGTGGCCTCGGATTTGCCGCCCATCCGCGAGAATGTGCCGTCGCGCTACCTCTTCCGCAACGGCGATGAGGCTGATTTCATCGCCTGTCTCAACCGCGCTTGGCAGCACCCGCAGGAACTTGAGCTGCCCGACTACCCCGATTGGAACGCGGTTGCCGAACGCGCCGTCGCGGCCATGCGAGCCTGCTCGCCCGGCGAATAAGGCATTTTGCTTGCCAATCCGAGTCATTTCGTCCATAATGCTGCCGTGTCGGTCATCTGCTCCATCTTCACTCACTTCGCCAACCGAGACAACACCCTGACCTGCCTGCGGCGGCTGGCGGCGCAGACGCGGCGCCTCGAACACATCGTCATCATCAACAACAGCAGCCCCGATGATCCCGCCATGAGCGAAGCTCGCGCTCTGGCCAACGCCTTAGGACTGCCCGAGGGCTGCCTGCACATCCTGCAAATGCCCGGCAATCTCGGCAATGCAGGCGGCTGCGCACACGGCCTCAACTACGCCTTCCGAGACCTCGGTGCCGACGCCGTTTGGGTGCTCGATGACGATTCCTGGCCGCGCCCCGGCGCCCTCGAGGCTCTGCTCCGCGAGCCCGTCGATGACGGCACGGTGCGCATGAGCCTCGTCATCGACCCCAAGGCCAACGATGAGCTCAGCTGGCCGCTCACCATCCCCGCCGAACCCGGACGCGACCGCAAGTGGGTCAATGCCGTGCGCCGCTCCGAGCTTCCCGAGGGCAATGCCATTGTGTCGCGCGGCGGCTGGCTCGGCGCGCTCTATCCGCGTGCGGTTTGGCAGAAGGCCGGCACGCCGACGCCCGAACTCTTCATTCGCGGCGAGGATGAGGAGTACCCGTGGAAGGTGCGCCATGCCGGCTTCCGCTTCATCACCGTGCGCGACTCCGAGCTCGAACACCCCGGCTCGAAGTACGAACTGCTGCACGTCGACATCGCCGGACGATCCTTCTTCTACGAGCCCGGTCTGAGCGATTCGCGCCTCTACTACAAGATCCGCAACTGGAGCTGGCTGCAACGACTCAAACGGCCGAAGGCCCACCTGCAACGCCTCGTCGCCTGTGCTTTTTATGCGCTGCTGACTCTCAACGCCATGCTGCGCTGTGACGAGGTGAGCGTCAGGCGCATCTACACCCTCTTCCGCGCTCTGCATAACGGCTTTTACGGCAAACTTCGCCCGTGGTGAAGACGCGGTTCGCGCGTGGTGAAGACGCAGCGCCGCCCCCGCCCGCAGCTCCTCGGCACGACAAAAATCACCCGATTGCAGAAATTTCTCTTTACAAAGCGCACAAAGCAGGTATAATCAGCGCCCGACATCGTAGCCTCTCAACAACAATAACCATCACATATCAACATGAAAGTTCTTTCCTCACTCGCCTCCATGAAGCGACGCCATGCTGATTGCCAGATCGTGAAGCGCAAGGGCACGCTTTACGTGATCTGCAAGAGCAACCCCAAGTTCAAGGCTCGCCAGGGCGCTACCGCCGGCACCCGCCTCAGCAAGAAGGGTGTCAAGTGAATACAGACCCTCTTCAGGGCTCTGTAAATGAAAGACCGGTGTCATAAACCCGGTCTTTTTTTGTTGCGAAGGCAACAGGTTTCTTCTTCTCCGCATCTCCGTCCACCTTTCCCCTACATTCTCCTCTCTCATGGAAACAGCGCAGCACGTCCGCAGCAAGGTCTTTGAACTCGGCGACTTTTGTTTCGATGACGGCCAATGCCTGCCGGGCATGCGGCTGGCCTACGAGACTTACGGCGAGCTCAACGCCGATAAGAGCAACGCCATCCTGCTCTTTCACGCCCTGACCGGCAGCCATCATGCACACGGTCAGAACCCCGACCTTCCCGAGGCGGGCGACTTCTGGCAGCCCGAGAACTTCGAAGGCTGGTGGGACCTCATGATCGGCCCGGGCAAGCCGCTCGACACCGAGCGCTACTTCATCATCTGCATCAACTTTCTGGGCAGCTGCTACGGCAGCAGCGGTCCGACCTGCATCGCGCCGGACGGCGAGCCTTGGGGCAGCCGCTTTCCGCTGGTGACGGCCAACGATCAGGCGCGTGCACAGATTCGGCTGCTGGACGCCCTGGGCATCGAGCGCTTCGCCATCGTCGGCCCGAGTGTCGGCGGGATGCTCTCTCTGGCCACCGCGAGCATGTACCCGGAGCGCGTGCGCAGCGTCATCATCCTCGGCGCCTCCTACCGCCCCTCCATCGAGCACCGCCTCTCGGTCTTTGAGCAGATTCTGGCCATTGAGCTGGACGAGAAGTACCGCGCCGGGATGTACCCGCTCAGCGACCCGCCCCGCCGCGGTCTCGCCCTCGCCCGCATCATCTGCCACAAGCTTTTCGTTTATCAAAAGGGGCTCGAGAAGCGCGCCCGCAAGGGCATCTGCGACCGCAAGGGCATGCTCAGCTGGTACCTGCCCGCCCGCAACACGGAGAGCTACATGCTGCATCAGGGCACGAAATTCGCGCGGCGCTTCGATGCCAACGCCTACATCCGCATCGTCAACATGTGGGCCTCGTTCGATCTTCCCGCCCTCAGCGGCAAGCGCACGGTAGATGAGGCCTTCCGGGTGTATGCCGCCCACGGCATTCCGTTCATGATCTTCTCCATCAGCACCGACTGCTGCTTCACCCCGCGAGACGTCTCGGCCTTCGCCCGCCGCCTGCAGCGCTGCGGCGTCGATGCACGCTACGCCTGCATCCGCTCGCTGAAGGGGCATGATTCCTTCCTGCTGGAGCCCGAGCTCTATCAGGATGAGATCAGGCGCTACCTGAGTCTTTGATGATTTTTGGCTTCTCATTGCAACCAAGCGTATATTCAGGGGTTTAAGACAGCAAGGTATGACTACCCCGACTCAACCCGACCCCCTCGAGCTTCTGCTCCGCGAAGCCTCCGATCCTACTCTCCCGGCCGACTTCGAATCCAAGCTCATGCAGAGTCTCCACCGCCTGCAGGACCGCAGTCACCCGGATGACGCCGCTCTCGACGAGCTTCTGCTTCACGCCTCCGACCCGGAACCGCCGCCACGGCTCCTGCGCTCCGTGCTCGATGCCCGTTTCCTCAGCAAGCGGCCCGCTCTCCCGTACAGACGTCGCAGGGTCGGCCTCTTCCTGCACAAATACGCCGCGTCTTTCCTGCGCAAATGCGCCGGGGCTGCCTGCCTGTTCATCGGCACAACGCTCGTCTGCATGATGCACGAGAGGATGGAGGACAGCGCACCGCTCGCCGATGTGATGGCGGGAGCGTTCGCACAGCAGGTCTTTCCGCCTGCCGATCTGTCGACCAATCTGAGAGCGATCTCCGATTCGCTCGGCAGCGAAGTTTCCGGGGGCGAGGACATTCTGCTGGACCGCGCCTTCGGCGAGATTCAGGACGGCGAGCTTCTCGCCGCCATCTGCGCCGTGTCCGCCTGCGGCGAGCTGCCGCCCCCGGCACCCAAAGCTGAAGAGCCCTGAGGCGCGCCCCTGAGACGCACCGCCGCACGGGCACCGTCCCCTATCTCAGCGAAACGAAACGCAGCCGCCGGAAACGAAACCCGGCCTCGGCAAAACGAAACGCAGCCGCCGCACCTACCCGTGCAGCGGCTGCGTTTCATTTCAGGAGCTTCAGGAGCGTCGGGAAGCCGACGCTTACTCCCACTCGATGGATGCCGGGGGCTTCGTGCTCACGTCGTAGAGCACGCGGTTGATGCCCTTCACCTCGTTGAGGATGCGGTTGGAGGCTTCGCGCAACAGATCGTAGGGCAGCTGCACCCAGTCCGCCGTCATCGCGTCCTCCGACACGATGGCGCGCAGATTCGTCGCAAACTCGTAGGAGCGCTCATCGCCCTTGACGCCTACCGTCTTGACGGGAATCAGCCCGGCGTAGGCCTGCCAGCACTTGTCGTACCAATGCCACTTGCGCAGCGTGCCGATGAAGATAGCGTCGCACTCGCGAATGATGTCGAGGCGCTCCTTGGTCACCTCTCCGGGGCAACGCACGGCCAGGCCGGGGCCGGGGAAGGGATGGCGCCAGAGGATATCGTGATCAATGCCCATCGAAGCGCCCAGCTCGCGCACCTCGTCCTTGAAGAGGAAGGCGAGCGGCTCGATGACCTTGCCCTGCTCCTGCAGCTCGAGCACGCGGGCCACGCGGTTGTGGTGCGTCTTGATGACGGAAGCCTTGCTCTTGGCGTTCGAGGCGCTCTCAATCACGTCGGGATAAAGCGTTCCCTGAGCCAGCATCTCGGCATCGCCCACGGCATCCCAGAACACGTCGATGAAGAGCGAGCCGATAATCTTGCGCTTCTTTTCCGGCGACGTCTCGCCCTTGAGAGCCTCCAAAAAGCGCTCCGAGGCATCGACCGTCTCGATTTTCACGCCCATGCGGCGGAAGTTCGCCTCGACCTCGCTCGCCTCGTTCTTGCGCAGCAAACCGTTGTCCACAAAAATGCAGCGCACGTTGACCCCGGCCTCGTGCAGCAGGACGGCCAGCACGGTGCTGTCAACACCGCCCGAGACGCCGCAAACGACCTGACGATCGCCCACGCGGGCGCGAATCTCTTCGATGAGCTCGCGCTTGAAGTCGCCGATATCGAAGGGAGCGAGCTCTTTGGCAAAGGAGAGGAAGTTTTTCAGGATGGTGCGACCCTCGTGCGAATGCGTCACCTCGGGGTGGAACTGAATGCCGAACATCTGATCGCCCCACTGAAGCGACACGGGCACACCGTCGCTGTTGCGGGCAATCACGCGGCAATCATCGGAGAGGTGATCGACCGTATCGGAATGGCTCATCCACACCTGAGACGAGGGGGACATACCGGCATAAAGCCCCTCGAGCGCCTCGGGAATCAGCGCAGCGGGCCCGTACTCGCGCTTGTTGCTGCTGCGCACCGTTCCGCCGTGCTTGATGTTGAGCAACTGCATACCGTAGCAAACACCCAACACGGGCACGCCGAACGAGCGCAACCACTCGAAGTCGATATCGGGAGCATCGGGCTCGGAAGTGCTGCGCGGGCCGCCCGACAGGATGATGGCGCCCGGCTCGCTGATCTCCTGAAGATCCTCCAGAGCGTAAAGTTTAGCGAGGAAGCCGAGCTCGCGAACGCGGCGCACAATGAGCTGCGTGTACTGCGAGCCGTAGTCAATAACGGCAACAATGTGTTTGGGAGTCATAGCGCTGGGCGTATGGTAGCAGCTCCCCTGCTCTTTGGCAAGACAAAACGCGCTTGTGCCGCTGTTGAAACGCGGCGGCGCGGAGCTCGCCTGCGCGGCCGCCGCCTCGGCATCACAAGCTCGAAAACGAACGGGGGAAGCCCGTCTCAGGCTTCCCCCGGTTTCGTCCGTGTCCAGCGGAGAGAGTGGGATTCGAACCCACGGTGATATCTCTACCACGCTCGATTTCGAGTCGAGTGCCTTAGACCAACTCAGCCATCTCTCCTTGTCGCGCAGCGGCGCGGTGCGCGTATTGTGCACGTCGGGGGCTCTTTTGTCAAGCTCTTTCTGCAAAACTGAGGTTATTTCCTTGTGAAAGGGGCGCCGACGTGGTAGGATGAGCGCATGAATCAGGTGCTTTTCAAGGCGCTTCCGGCGGCTCTGGCTCTCGGTGCGTTTGCTTTGGGCGGCGAGCTCGAAACCTTCGGTTTGGTCAGTACGCGCACGCAGGCTGACAACACGCTGAGCAAGTCGTATGAGACGAAGGTGATGCGCGATGGCTCGGTGCGGCGCAGCTGGCATCTCAAAAATCGCGATGTCTCCTTGGATTTCAATGCCGGTAGTGATCGCTTGATCTGTCTCGTGGTCGATTACAAGCGCCCGGTGTCTTTTGAGCTCGCGGCTCGCGACGCGATGGAGCTGACGGGCGCCACGATCCGCAAGTGGCAGAAGCTGGCGGCGCGCAAGGCTCGCCAGTTCGGGCTGAAGAATGCGGCTGCCTGCAAGCTGCGCAACGGTAGTTATATTTTTTTGGAGCGGGTGTCGGGCAATCGCTGCAAGCGCCTCGTGATCTACGCGCAGAAGCCGGCGCACGACCGTTTTGAGCTCGAGGAGTTCACGGGGCTGCGCAAGACGGCTATGGGCACGGCAGGCGGCTCGGTCGATCTGAGTTATTTGGTCCATGATGAGGCGGATCGCCAAGCGCGGCCTGCGGATCCGCGGCTGGCGGTTCGCGAGCGCAGCAAGCCTGCGAGCGGTGCACAGGCGGCTTCCGGGGCGGCGGGGACGGATCAGGTGGATGTGTTTGAGGGGGAGGACGCCGACTGGATTGACGCCGTGGGCACGGAGAGTCAGGCGCCCTCTGCCGAGTGGTACGCCGAGCTCGATGAGTGGGCCGCGCCCGTGAGCGAGGCTTTGCATCTGGGGTCTCTGAGTCCGGCGCTGCGCGTGGCGATTGTGTACGCGTCTCCGCTGGTGCTCCTGTTGCTGGTGCTGATGCTTGTCGGCAGGATCCGCCGCGCGGCAAGAGATCGGCGCATCCGGCAGCAGGGGGAGGAGCTCCGCCGCCGGGGTGCGGCTTCATCGCCCGCGTCTCCGTCTCACGCTTCGCAGGCTGCGGCCTCCGCGAATGACGAGTCGCAACGCGAATGACGAGCAGCGCGATGACGATGCGCGGGGCTGAGGCATGCTCCGCCCGCACCTTTGAAGCCGTGCAGGCCGTTGTTTGAACCCGTGCAGGCCGTTGCCGCAAGCGGCTGAACGGCGGGGGGGCAGGCGGCGCTCCGCCGGAGCGGTGGTCAACTTTTACGGGCAGAGCCCGGGCATCGGAGGATGCCCGGGCTCTTGTTCAAATGCCTCAGGGGAGCTTCCGCCCCGAGGACTCAGGGGATGACCCGTCCGGAGACGGCTGAGGGCCGCGGCCGGAAGGGGTCAGCCTCAGGAGGCCGGCACGAAGCAATAACGGTCGCCGTTGACGTAGAGGGTGCCGATCATGCCGGCCTGAAGCGGGCCGAATTCTTTGAAGATCTGCTGCGTGAAGGTGGTTCGGCGTCCGTTGCCGTAGCGCACGGTGAGGCGCTCGGAGTTGACACCGCCCGAAACCTGCGTGCCCAGGAAGTAGCCGGCGAGGGCGCCTGCGGCACCGAAGCCAACGGTCGAAACGGCGCGACCGCTGCCGCTGCCGAGCATTTGGCCGGAGCCGGCACCGACGGCCGCACCGACGGCCGTGCCGAGCAGTTTGGCGTCGGTGCTGGGTTCATCGAGAATCGAGTAGACGGATTCCAGCTCGGCCTCATACGACACGGCGCCTTGCCCCATGACGTAGGGTTGCTGTTTTTCAAAGGAGGGGTAGCGCGAGCAGGACACCGAGAGGAGCCCGGCCGCCATAGCGAGGATGATGATTGCTTTCATGTTGTTTGAGATGAGGTGGGATGTGGGGTTAATGGCTCGGGAACCCGACCCGGCCTTCGGGCGCTGTCGGCGAAGGCGGCCGACGCAAGCCGAAGCTTGTCCTGCGGGGAAGGCGAAGGGGGCGGGTTCGATTCACGGGGGCTGTTTTCAGACGCGCTCGCCGCGGGGAAGGCGGCGGGGCGCGGGATCAGGCGCTCGCGTCGCTCTGCTGCAGCTGCAGGTGCCTGATGCGCGGGCGCACGCGCATGGCCTTCGCGGGGGACGCGGGGCAGACGTGCGTGCAGGCTCCGCAACCGGTGCATCGCTCGGGATGCAGTTTCGGTGCGCGGTGGACGCTCACGTCGATGGCGTGGCGCTTGCTGCAGGCTTCGGCACAGTAGCCGCAGCCGATGCAGGTATCGTAGTTGACAACGGCCAGTCGCCTGCCGGTGTCTTCTCGAATGATGTAGCTGATGGAGCCCGTGGGGCAGGCGTTGAAGCAGCGCTTGCCGCGGCAGCCGGTGCATTTGTTCGGATCGACGACGGGGCGCTTGACTTCGACGGCTTCGATGGCTCCGGTGGGGCAGGCGTCGGCGCAGTCGCAGCAGTCGCGGTCCTGATGCCAGACGATGCAGTGCTCTTGGCGGAAGTCGACGATGCCGATCTGGGTGGCTTTCTTTTCAGCAAGGCTCAGCGGCAGCAGGGCGCCGGTCGGGCAGACTTGCGAGCAGCTGTGGCAGTCGGGTTGGCAGAAGCCGACGCTGTAGTCCAGATAGGGTTTCATCAGGCCCTTCCAGCCCAAGCTGGTGTAGGAGGGGCGGAGTACGTGGCTCGGGCAGGCGGAGATGCAGAGGCCGCAGGCGGTGCAGGTATCCAAAAAGCGATCGAGGTCTCCCGCGCCGGGGGGAAGCGGGGCGGGGCCGATGTTGCTGCCCGTTGCGGTGGTCTCAGCGGATGCGGTGGCGGCGGAAACGGACGGCAGGGCGGCTGCGGCGACGGTGAAGAGGCCGTAGCCGAGGAAGGCGCGGCGGCTCAGATCGACGCCGTCGCGCGGCGCCGACTTCTCGGCGGCGGCAGAGGTCTGCACCGGAGCCGCGGCGGGGGCGTCGGCGGCAGTCGGCTCTGCGGCGGCAGTCGGCTCTGCGGCGGTGCGGGCGCTCAGAGCTGAGGCGCAGCTCGGAGCCGCATCACGGCTCGGCTCCGCGGCGGCGCCGAGAACTGCGGCAGGGGCAGCAGGGGCGGCAGGAGCGGCAGAGGCGGCGGGAGCTTCGGAAGCGGGGGGCGCCGCGTTCGGGCGCGGGCGGGACTCGGTTTTGCTGCGCCGCATTCCCTGAGCCTTGCGGGGTGCGGTGTCAAAGGGGTTGTGGGGGTGCAGGCTGAGGGCGAAGGAGTCGCAGCTCTCCAGGCAGTTGTAGCAGGCGATGCAGCGCGTGGCGTCGATGCGCAGGGTTTTGAGGTCGATGGCGTGGGCTTTGCAGGCGCGCAGGCAGTGCCCGCAGAGGCGGCAGCTTTTTTCGTCGATGTGCGGGGTGAAGGGGGCAATGCGGGAGATCAGGCCGAGCAAGGCACCGACGGGGCAGATGCTGTTGCAGTAGAGGCGCCCTCGGAGCAGGGCCATGAGGAGGGGGATGCCTATGCTGATGAGGACGATGACGAGCAGCCAAGGGCCGTAGCGCAGCCGGTCTGCCGAGCCGTCCGACAGTCCGATTGACGCGGCGGCGGGATTGACGACGGCGGTCATGAAGCGTGCGGCGATGGAGTAGGGATCCAGCCAAGTCAGCAGCAGCGTCCCGCAGAAAAGCAGCGAGCCGAAGCCCAGCAGGCCGAAGATGAGGCGGATGCGCCCGTGGTTCGGGGTGTGGCGGGCCGCAGCGCCCTTGAGTTTCTGCGGCCGCGGGCGGACGAGGCGGTTGGCGAGGTCTTGCATCATGCCCAGCGGGCAGATCCACGAGCAGTAGACGCGCCCGAAGAGCAGCGTGAGCAACACCAGCAGCGCCAGTGCCGCCCATGCCCAGGCGCGGCCGCTGATCACGCCGGTGAGGGCGGGAACGAATTGCAGGCGTTCGACGAGGTAGAGCGCCGAGTCGCTCAGCACCGCACGGATGAAACAGGCGGTGAAGGCGAGCAGGACGAGGGCGGCGAACAGGCGGCGCAGCCAAGCCATGGGTGAAGTTTTTTGCATTTTGTTGTGTGTAAGAACGATAAGGCGGCCGTCAATCTACACGGCGGAGCCGGGAAAGTTCCGACAGGCGGCCGCAGCGTTCTTCCGATTCCGTTGGTAGGATACCTGCGTCGGCGGGGTCTGACAAGAAAAAAGTGAGGCGTCGTATCTTGAAGTCGGCGGCAAGTTCTCAGAGGGTGAAGGCTTTGTACCAACGGAGCCCGCGCAGGCGGAAGCCGCGCTGCTGCAGGAGCTCGACGATGTGCGGCAGGTGCATGGCGCCGTAGAGGATGGCCGTCCGCCGCCGGTCGCGGCTCTGCGCGTCAAAGACGGAGAGGCAGTGCCGATCGCGTTCGCGCATGAAGGGGGTTTTCATGACGTAGCGGGCGCCGTTGGGTTCGCAGAGCTGCGCGGCGAGGGCACGGCGGGCCTGCCGATCGGGGGTGAGGGGGCCGTTGAGCGGCGGCAGGACGGGCGGGACGGGGGTGTAGGCCGGGGGCGGAGGGCAGGTTCTGAGTCGCTCGGCCAGTTCGCGGTAGCTGAGGTCGGCCCAGACGAACTGCGGGCCGCCGTAGTCGATGACGCGTGTCTGGCGGTGCAGGCGATGGGCGGCGGCTTTGCGGTTTTCGGCGGAGGCGGGGTCGGTGTCGATGCGGTTGATTTGGTCGAGCAGGTCGCGCTCGTGCGGCGTCAGGCTGCCGTCGGCGGCTTTGTGCCGCAGCTGCCAGGCCAGTCCCAGCGTGCCGCCGGCCATGTCTTCGTAGAGGACGAGGTCGCAGGCGTCGAGAATCTGCTGCAGCTGCCTGTAGTAGCCTTCTTCGCCGAGGTGTGTGGTGCCGACGAGGATCACGCTGCGTCCGCTCGCGTCAGCCAAGTCTACGCAGAGTGTTTCCAGCTGCAGCTCATCGCCCCGTTGCGCGAGGCGCACGGGGATTTCCGGCATGGTGATCGATTCGGGCGGGCGAGGGCGGGATGCGTCTCCCGCCTCATCCGCCCTCGCGGGCGACAGGGGTGCCGCCGCCAGCGCCGCGAGGCAGCAGGCCCAAAGGCTTTGGCCGAGCAGAGGCTTCATGCGTTCTCGGGTTGGGGAGTTGCGGGTGCCGCCGCCGGATGGAGCGTGCGGGGTGCGCGGTCGGCGGGGACGGAGAAGGCGCGCAACCACCGCACGGCGGTGAGGGTGAAGCCGCGTTCGCGCAGGCGAAGGTCTAGGTCGCGGAGGTGCGCCGAGCCGTAAAAGATGCCGATGCGCTTCACTTGCTCGTCCTGCATGACGCGGTCGAGAACCTGCATGCAGACGGCGTTGCGGGCACCGATGATCAGGCCGTCATCCGCATCGGGAGGGGTGGGGTAGGAGCAACAGGCCAGCAGCGCCCGCCGGGCGCTTTCCGGCGAGCCGACCAAGAGGTGATACTGGGCGAGCAGCTGGTCCGCGACGGGCATGCCCGGCACCACGAAAAGCAGAGCGAGATCCGAAAAGGAGCCTTTGAGCAAATCGCGCGATGCTTCTCTGTATTGGGCCATGCTCATGTCGGCAAAAACGAAATGATCGCGCGTGTAGTCGATGAGCTCGGACTGGTTGGCCAGGCGGGTCTGCTCGGCGGTGTGCGTTTGAACCCACGAGATGAGCGAGCCCAAGGGGTTGGCGTTCTGATCGGCGATGATCTTGGCGGTGAGTTCGTCGGCACGCTTCAGTTCGTCGCTGCTCAGGGCGTCGCCGCGCTTGAGAAGGCGCAGCAGTTCCTGCACGTCATCGCCGCCGACCATCTCGAAGAGGAGTTTGTCGTACTGGCCCATCAGGCGATTGAGGCGGCGGTAATAGTCCTCCTCGCCGATGTGGATGGCGCCGATCAGGTCGACCTGGCGCCCCGTGGCGGCGTTCTCGTAGCAGGCCATCGGCACCAGCAGCACCAAGCGCTGCTCCGCCGGCAGATGCACGATTCGCGTCGACGTTTCGGGGTAGCCGTGCAGGTTCGGCAGGCTGTCGCTGCCCTGCCCCGCAGCCGAGAGGGCGGCTGCCGCGCCGAACAGGAATGGCAGTAGAGCTCTCATCGCCTCATTTCAGTTTGCTGCCGACCTTCCAGGCCGTCATCCATTCGACGCTCTGCAATTCAAAGCCGCGTTCGCGCAGACGGGCGTCCATGTCGCGCAGGTGCGCGGCGCCGTAGAAGATGCCCACCTTTCGGACGGCGGGATCAGCGAGCTCGCGATCGAGCACTTCCATGCAGCGGATGTTGCGCGCAACGACAATGGCCTTGTCGTCCATCGGCAGCGACTCCATGCTCTTCGCCATGATTTTCATGAGGTAGCGGCGCATGGCCACGGGCGATGATGCGTCGAGTGCCGATCCGGCGAGGATCTCTCCGTTCTTGAAGCTCTCGGCGAGCGCGTCGATGAAATAACCCATCCAGCTCTCGCCGCCCTCGGCCATAGCCGCCTCAAATTCCTCTTGGCTCATGTCGGCGTAGACGAAGTTCGGCTGTCCGTAGTCAATGCCGTCCGCCTGCATGGTGAAGCCCATTTTGGCCGACATGAAGTCGTAGTAGTAGTGCAGCAGCCCCATGACCACGGAGCTGTCCGCCGCCTCGTCGCATTCGGCCTCGAGGGTGCTGAGGCGCTCGCGTTCGTCCGGCGTGAGCTCGCCCTTCGACGCTTTTTTGCGAAGCCAGAGCATCTCGGAAAGGTGCTCGCCGTTGACCATCTCATAGAGCAGTTTGTCGTAGCTCTTGAAGCGGCGGTTGAGGCGGCGGTAATAGGCGCCGTCGGCCAGATGAATCGCACCGATGAGGTCGATGCGGCGCCCTTGCGCGTCCTGATAGACGGCGATGGGAACGCGCAGGCGCTCCTCCTTCGGGCCCGGCCCCTGAGTGTGCAAGACAAGCTTGCTGGGGTAGCCGTCGATTTCTTCCGCAGCGGACAGCGTCGCCTGCAGGAGAAGCAGGGCAGCCGCGCAGCCCGCCAGAGCCTGAGTGATGTGTCTGAATTTCATATAAACTGTTACACGGAATCGCTGAGATGCGGTGCGGCGCCCGAGGGATACCCGGCCTCGCGGCCGCCGCGGCCGGGTTCAATTCCACTCCAGCAGGAGAGCCCCGCCGGCCGGAACCGTTACGGGAAGCCCCGAGGCGTCGAGCTGCGTGGCGTCGCAGATGATGGGCTCTTCCTCGGGATGCAGGAGGTTGCAGAAGCGGTATGAGCCGGGCTTCTTGGCCGCCCACTCCTGAGCGTTGCGCGGGATGTGGACATGCGTCACCGCCTCGTGGTCGGGCGAGAAGTTGCAGACGACCAGCACGGTGGCCTTCGCCTTGCGGAAGTGGCGCAGGAAGGCGTAGAAGCGGTGGCCGGAAATCGTCTCGCCGTCGTCGCGGCCGTAGCCGGGCGTCTGCTGGTTGGCCCAGTTGAGCCCGTAGAAGCTGCCGTGTGCGAGGGCGGGATGCTGGAGAAGCGGCAGGAGGCGCACGGTGTCGTCGCGCAGGGCCGCCTCGCTCACTGTCATTTCACCGCCGTCGTAGAGGCCGCCGTTCGTCCAGTGCTGAAGGCGCGGCAGGTTGGTGTAGTCGAAGATGCTCGTGCGGCCGTTGTCGCCGCCGAAGCCGCCGGGGCCTTCGGCGCGCTCGGCTACCTCTTGCCCGTTGTAGACCAGCACGGGCGATGAGGTCGAGCCGTACTGCGCCGCCATGAGGGCGCGCACCACCTTGAGCCCCACGCCGCCCCAGTACCCGGGGGAGGCTACGCGGGGCTCGTCGTGGTTTTCGATGTAGCGCACGCCGCCGACGAAGAGCGGAGACTCGGGGCGGTTGAACTTCTCCAGATCATTGGCCCACGCGCCGCCCTCGTAGAGTTTGCGAAGGCCCTCGTAGGCGGCGCCGTCGTAGACGCCGTCGAAGCCCGCCTGCATCAGGGCCGCGTGCACATCCCCCTCCGTGAGCTTCATGTGGTCATTGTAGCCTTCGGCCAGGAAGAGCACGTCTTCATCGCGCAGGCGTGCCTTGGCAATGGCCCAGCTCCAGAAGGGCATCGGCACCATGTGCGCCATGTCGCAGCGGAAGCCGCCCACGCCCATGCCCTGCCAGTAGCGCAGCACGGCGTCCATCAGGCGCCAGGTGTGCGGCACGGCCGTGCCCGTCGCCATGATTCCCGGCAGCGCGTTGGCAAAGGGGGCGCCGTGTCGGTAGTCCGCACCGTAGTTGAGTTTGACGGTCTCATACCAGTCGCAGGCGCCCGGTGCCCAAGTTGCGGCGTTGTTGCCGGTGACGCGGCCGTGTCCGCGCTCGGGTTCAAACTCCCCGCCGGGCAGGAGCATCGGCTTGTCGGAGTTGCAGGGCTCCAGATAATAAAAGATGTTATCAAAATTAAAGAAGCGCGAGCAGTCGTCGCAGACGCCGAAGTCGAGCTCGGGGCGCACCACGGAGTGGTAGCAGCGCGAGACGTGATTCGGGATGAAGTCCATCATCGGCACCATGCCCCATCGGCGGCAGCGCACGAGCAGCGCACGGAACTCAGCCAGACGATGCTCGACGTCGACCGCCAAATCGGGGTCGACGTCAAAATAATCCGTGACGGCATAGGGACTGCCCGCCAGACCTTTGACAACGCAGGCCGGCGACGCGGGCAGCCCGGGATATTCGGTCTGCGTCGCATGGCGCAGAACCCCGGTGAGCCAGAGGTGCGTCACGCCCATGCGGGCAATGGCCTCGAGCGCCGCATCGTTGATGGCTTCAAAGCTGCCGCAGCCGTTCTGTTCGCGCGTGCCCCACGGCACGCCGCCCGTCGTGAAGTTCGAGAAGTGGCGGACGAAAAGCTGATAGATGACGGGTCTCATGGCTTTCGTCATGCTACCACATCGCTATCCGGCTTTCAAGAAAAAAGCGTGCTCTGTTCCGCGCTCGCGGCGGCGCCGCTTTTTGCCGCGCACCCGATGTCGCGGGGCATGCTCAGACGCGCCGCGTCAGCAGATACCAGATAAAGCGGCTGTTGTGCACGAGGTAGCGCCGCAGCAAGCGCCTCGGCTCGCAGCAGAGGCGGAAGAGCCATTCGAGGCCGCAGCGGCGCAGCCAGCGCGGCGCCTGCCTGACCAGCCCGGCGTGAAAGTTGAAGGCGGCACCGACGCCGAAGTAGAGTGCGGGCGGCAGCTGCTCTTTGTGTTCGTAGAGCCAGCGCTCTTGGCGCGGGCAGCCGAGGCCGACCCAGACGCAGTCGGCGCCGCTCTCGCGGAGCGCCGCCAGCATGCGCTCGTCCTCCCCCTCGGGCCAAGGCGGCATGGGCGGGCAGTAGTGTCCGGCGATCTGCACGCCGGGGAAGCGCGCCGAGAGCCGTTCGCAGAGGCGGGCTACGGCTTCTTCGCTGCCGCCAAGCAGGAAGTGGCGCAGTCCGGCAGCGCGGCCGTCGCCCCACATCTGCTCCATCATGTCGGGGCCGTAGAGGCGCTGCGCCGCCGCCTTCTTGCGCCGCAGCAGCCAGACGATGGGCATGCCGTCGGGGCAAACGGCATCAAAGAGTTTCATCCCCTCGCCGTAGTCGCGCTCGTGCAGCATGCGGGTGAGCAGGTGGACGTCCGAATGCGCAATGAGGTAGGGCCGGCTCATCTGCCGCGCCTGCGCCGCGAAGGCCGCAGCCGCCGTCGGCAGGTCGCTGACGACGTAGGGGATGCCGAAGACGGAGCGGCGTGCGAGTCCCTCGGCTCCGCGCAAGGCTGTTGTTTCGGATGCTGAGAGCTCCTCTGTTTTCACGGCTGCCGTTCGGGTTGTTCGGGTTGTTCGGGTTGTTCGGGTTGTTCGGGTTGTTCGGGTTGTTCGGGTTGTTCGGGTTGTTCGGGTTCGGGATGCTGCTGCGGCGCGGCGTCGGGCATGCGCAGGCGCGGCTTCCCGTCGGCGGTGAACTCGAGGGGCAGCCAAAGGTAGCGGCCGTCGATGGCGTTCTGCGGTCGCCACTGATCCGCCATGAAGATGTAGGTGTCGGGGCGGTCGGGCAGCCGGAGGATGTAGGTTCCCTGAGCGCCGAAGGTCTTGTCGGCTCCTTGGCCGACGCAGGGGTTGCCGAGCTCCTTCCACTCGCCCATGATGCTTTCGGCCACCATCGAGCGGGCGGCATTCGGCGCCCGGCCCGTGCAGCCGCTGGTGATCATGTAATATTTGCCGCCGCGCTTACAGATGGTCGGGGCTTCGTGAAAGCGCCCTTCAAAGAGGCGGACGTAACGCCCGGTGTGCGCCGTGTAGTCGGGGGTCAGCTCGGCAATGTGCAGCGTTGAATTCACTTCGGAGGCGTAGATGTGGTAGGCTGTTCCGTCGTCATCGACAAACAGGGTCATATCGCGGGCCATCTGCCCGCCGGCGAAATCGCGCCGCAGAAAGGCGAGGCGATCGTCGCCTTCCCGATAGCTGCTCGAGAGGAGCACGGGCACCTGCGATGAGAGGCCGACGTCGCGCTGCGCCTCCGGCAGGTTGAGCGGCCACTTGCCGGGATTGATTCGCCCGGCGCGCAGGAAGGTGAAGGGGCCGGTCGGGCTGTCGGCCACGGCAACGCCCGAAAGAGCACCGGAGTAGCCGTGCCCCCGCAGTTCGAGGTGAAACCACATGACGTATTGCCCCGTCGCAGCGCATTTGACGACCTTCGGGCGCTCGAGGATGCAGCCTTCGGCAAGGGGCGATGCGGGAGCCGCGTGAACGGGCAGGACGATACCCTCATCCTTCCAGTTGACGAGGTCGCGCGACGAATAGCAGTGCACCCCCACGCGCGCGTAGTTGCCCGCGCTGCCGCCGACCTTGTGCTCGCCGTACCAGTAGTATACCCCCTCGTCGACGAGGAGGCCGCCGCCGTGAGCATTGATGTGCACGCCGCGATCATCGGGCCAGCATGCGCCCGGCGGCAAAAGGCTCAGAGCCGGCTGCTGCTCCTCGGCCTGCAGCGCAGAGACCAAGGCCGGAGCCGCCAGCAACAGGCAAGTGCAAAGCGATTTCATGGCGCTCATTGTACTGATACCCCCGCGAAAGTCAAGCGCGGCCCGCCTTCAGCCGAAAAAGCCCGCTGCGGTCGCAACCGCAGCGGGCGAATAAAACGGAGGGAAGCGAAGCTTTACTTCTGCTCCTCAGAGGGGCTCCACTCCTCAGCCTGCAGGGCAGCGAGGTTGAAGGCCTGCTCCAGACCCACCATGTCACCGGCGCGAACGGTCTCGAAGGCAGCCGTCTCGCGGCGAAGCTGCTCGGGATCGTAGTTGACCGCCTTGATGGAGAGACCGATGCGGCGCTCGACCTTGTCCACCTTGATGACGCGAGCCTTGATCTCCTCGCCCACCTTGATGACGTCCTTGACGCGCTCCACGTGCTCTTCGGAGAGCTGGGAGATGTGGATGAGGCCGTCGATATCACCGTCGAGGTTGACGAAGGCACCGAAGGAAGCGATCTTGGCGACCTGACCGGCGACGAGGTCACCGACCTTGAAGCGGCTGTCGATGGACTCCCAGGGATCGGCCTCAAGCTGCTTGATGCCGAGCGAAACGCGCTGGTTCTCCTTGTCGATGTTGAGCACGCGAGCCTGCACGACGTCGCCCTTCTTGAGCACCTCGGAGGGGTGGTTGATCTTGCGCGTCCAGCTCATGTCGGACACGTGGATCATGCCGTCAATACCCTCTTCGAGAGCCACGAAGGCACCGTAGGGCGTGAGGTTACGCACAGCGCCGGAGATGACCGTACCGACGGGGAAGCGAGCCTCGATAGCGTCCCAGGGATTCTCGTCGAGCTGGCGCACGCCGAGGGAAATCTTCTGCTCCTCCACCGAGATGTTGAGCACGACGGCCTCGATCTCCTGCTCGAGAGAGAGCACGTCGCTCGGGCGGGTGATGCGCTTCGTCCAAGAAAGCTCGGAGACGTGCACGAGACCCTCGACACCCTTCTCGAGCTCCACGAAGGCGCCGTAGGCGAGAAGCTTCGTGACGCGACCCTTGACGCGCGAACCGATCGGGTACTTCTTCTCGATGTCGGCCCAGGGATTCTCGGTGAGCTGCTTGAGGCCCAGAGAGACGCGCTCCTTCTCGCGATCCACCTCGAGGATGAGCACCTCGATCTCCTGATGCAGGTGCAGCAGCTCGGAGGGGTGGTTGACGCGGCCCCAGCTCATATCGGTGATGTGCAGCAGGCCGTCCATGCCGGAGAGATCGACGAAAGCGCCGAAATCAGTGATGTTCTTGACCGTGCCCTTGACGCGGTCGCCGACCTTGACGGTCTCCAGGAAGCGCTGGCGCTGCTCGCTGCGCTCGGCCTCGATGACCTCGCGGCGCGACAGCACGATGTTCTTGCGGTCGTCGTTGACCTTGACGATCTTGAACTCGTAGACGTTGCCGACGAACTCGTTGAGATCCTTCGGCGGGATGATGTCCACCTGCGAACCGGGCAGGAAGGCCTCAACACCCACGTTGACCATAAGACCGCCCTTGACGACGCTCTTGACCTTGCCCTTGACGAGGCCGCCTTCCTTGTAGACAGCCACGATCTTGTCCCAATTCTGCTTGTGGGCAGCCTTCTCTTTGGAAAGGACGACGAGACCCTCGTCGTTTTCGAGGCTCTCGAGGAGAACCTCAATGACCTGGCCCACTTCAATCTCCTCATCCTCAAACTCGGAAATCGGAATCACACCCTCGGACTTGTAGCCGATGTCGACGAGGACGACCTGCGGGCGAATTTCAAGGATGGTACCGTTGACGATGTCACCCTTGCGGAAAGTCGGAAGCTTGGAATCGATCAAAGCTTCCAGTTCGGAATTACTCATTGTTGTTGTGTTCGTTAATGTTGCCGCACTCCTCAAGGCCCTTACGCCGATGGTTTGAGAGGGCGCCTGTATGCCACCGGGCGGAACGCGGTCGGGCATTATAATCATCTCTTCGCGGCTGTTCAAGTCCAATGTGAGGCGGAGAAGGCGATTTTTGCGCGCGTTGACAAAAAAAATACCCGGCACAGGGCCGGGTATGCAAACTTCCCGCGTCGAAGGCGGCTGAATCATTCTCAGCTGCGCGACTTGCGGCGGCGCTTGGCAGGCTTGGAGGCGGGCTCGTCTTCCGCGTCCTCATCGGCCTTTTGAGTCTTCTTCTCCTTGTAGTAATCGAGATGCTCGGGTTTGGTGTAGCAGCGCACGTAGTCGATGAGGAACTCCACGGGATAATCCTTCGCATCCGGCTCCACCGCCCAACCGCCGAGAGCGGTATTGAGGATGAGGTAGCAGGGCGTCAGCAGCGGGTTGTCGCCGTTGGGGTACTCCGCATCGCTGATGGCGACGCGACCGACCTCTTGGCCGTCGATCTCGATGAGCATGTACTCCTCCGTCCATTCGAGGGCATAGGTGTGGAAGTCCTTGCTCAGGTCGGGGATATCCGTTGTTTTGATCACCTTGTACTCTTCATTGGTGCCGTTTTTGCCCCAGCGGAAAATCGAATACACGCGGCTCGACTCCTGCGAGACGTGCTCCAAGATGTCAATCTCGCCGTTGGCGGGCCAGCCGTACTTGTTCTGATGCAGCGTCCAGATCGCCGGCCAAACGCCTTTGGCCTTCGGAATCTTGGCGCGGAACTCCAAGCGGCAGGGCGGCGTGAAGCTCTGCTTGCCCAGCGAGGTCACCGAACCGCTGGCGAAGGGCTGCGTCTTGATCTTCTGAAACCACTGCTTGCCGCCCTCTTTGTAAGTGGCGTTGGGCGTCTCCTTGCTGCGAGACTCCAGCACGAGCATACCGCGGCGCAGCTTGACGCAATCTTTGGTGTAGGCCTGCTTGCTGCCCTGATTGCGCACGACGCCCAGCTCGTGCTTCCACTTGCTCTCGTCGAGCTTCCTCCCGTTAAACTCATCCCCCCAAGCGTAAACCCAGCCGCCGGGCAGGGTTTGCGGAGCCTTCTGCGGCTTGGCCGTCGCAACCGTCACAGCGGCGAGGGCAGCAAAAAAGAAATAGCGAATCATAATATAAAACAGATAAATTTTGCATCCGACCCTCCGTTTGAGCAAACGGCGAAGCAGACGCTGCCATCCTATCACAGCGCAGCGTCCCCTGTCAAGCATCGGGCGCTCTGTTACTTCATTTCGCGCGATTTTTGTCAGATTCCTTATTGGGCGGGCATCCCGCAAGGCTTACTCTTCCGTGGAGTCCGGCTAGCGTCCCGCTCCCGAGTGAGCATGCGAAATCGCTTTATCAGAGTTGAGTTACATCAAATTTCAGCGGAGAGAGGGAAGAGATGAAAATCCGCCTTTTGCATCAGCCGAACTTCGCCGGCCGCCCCCCCTGCGCTTCATTCAAGACGACACTGAATATCGGCATTACGAATAAAATCGCCCACCGGATTCAGCGAGACTCTCCGTCGCCCGCAGCCGAAGAAGCTTCCGCCCGCTGCGCGGAACACCGGATCTCATCAAATTCCGCAAAAAACGACTTGACATCATGGGGACATCTCTGCTATAGGGTGCGGTTAATACGATACTTATCTTCATCTCACACACCATTCACCTCAACCAGACAACTCACTTAGCACATGAAGCTCCATCTTCCCGCCAAACTTCGCGCGGCGCTGCTCTCCTGCCTGACAGCCACCGCCGCTCTCATCGGCAGCACCATCGGCACCGGCACCATCGCCGGCGGAGCCTTTGTCGCTGCACTAGCCGCCTCTGCAACGGCGCAGGCCGCTGACGTCACCGGCACGGGCACGGCAGATGACCCCTACGTCATCACCTCCGCCTCGGGCGAGGTTAACCTGACCACCTACACGGCTCAGGACTACATCAAGCTCAACATCACCGGCGGCTACCTGCCCAATTCAGACGGCACCATCGCGGCTCACGTCATCATCGACAACTTCAAGCTCACCGACGTCAACAAGGACAGGACCTACACGTTCACCAACACCGTGAGCGGCAGCGGCGAGTTCTCCTTCAGCAAAGCGTCCACCAACGGAGGTCAGGCATGGGATTTTCAGGGTGACGTCTCCGGCTTCACCGGAACCGTCAACATCAGCGGCAACGGAGGCTACCTCGAAGAGCTGAAATTCTCCGGCGGCGGCACCGTCGCCGCGACCTCCATCAATGTTGCCGATACCCTGACTATCGGCAACACCACCGGCCGTGCCGACGAGAATGATCAGGCCTATGCCACCACCGTCACCGGCACCGTCACCGCCGGCACCCTCAACGTCACCGGCACCACGGCCAACAGCTTCTCCGGCTCCGTCACCGCTGACATTCTCAACGTCAACGGCACGGCGACCAACAGCTTCTCCGGCACCGTCACCGCCGGCAGCCTCGACCTCGCGCAGAACGCGCAGGCATCCTTCAGCGGCGCCTCTGCCGCGCTAGGCACCGTCACCTTGGCGGAGGGCTCAAGCCTCACGGGCAACGCCGGCACCACGGCCACCCTCACGATGCTTGCGGACAATGCCTCCGCCAACCTGAAGGGCAGCTACGGCACTCAGCAACTGCTCGTCGGATCCGGCAGCACGCTCTCCGTTGCCGAAGGGGCCAACGTGAATGTCTCTCAGACCAGCTCGCTGATGGGAACCATCGACCTCGCCGGAACGCTGAATCTGGACGGCGCCCTCGTTCTCAACAAGCTGCTTGTCGAGGGCAGCGGAACGCTCGACCTGAGCGGCATTCTCCTCATCAGCACAGACGCCAACAAGGCTGATGAGATCGCCGAGATAACGGACAACGGCCAGGTGACGGGCTGGACACTCTCCTTCAATGACCTGCTGACCGTCGGCGACGGCGTCACGCTGACCGACGGCAGCGCGGAAGTCCTCACCCGGTGGGGGCTGAGCCAAAGCGGCAACTCTTGGAGCAGCACCGTGACCGTGAATGTCAACGGCTGGGACGCGGATTGGGGCCCCACCACCCTCGCCGGAGCACCCGTCGCGGCCAACTTGCCCAACAACAGCTCGCTGAGCTCCTACACCGAGGATATCGGCAACGGCAACGACGCCAAGCTCAACTGCGTCTTCATCGGCAACAAGGCTGACTACAACAGCGGCGGCACCGCCGCCGTCAAGATCACGACCGGCACCGCCGAAGCTGACACCTACATCATCGGCGGCACGCCGTCCACCACCTCGCAGCTCAGCACGTGGATCTACATCGATACCGAAGCCGATGACAACCCCGACGATGCCGCCACCCTCGTCAACACCGTGGGCACCATTGTGGGCGGCAACCTCTGCAACGACTGGAACGCGGGGTCTGTTGCCGGCTCCTTCACGGGTGAGAGCCACATCCTGCTCAAGAGCGGCACCGCCAACAACATCATCGGCGGTAACCTCCGCGACGGCAACGGCAACAATGCCGGCTTCGTCGGCAGCTCGTACATCACCGTTGACGGCGGCAACGTCAAGGGGTTCATCCTCGGCGCGGGCACCTCGGGGCATAACGCCACGAGCGCCTTCGTCGGCAACACCAACATCTGGGTCAACACGCTGCTGACCACGGATGATGCATCGCTGAGGATAGACGCGAGCACGGCTTCGAACACCACTAACCTGACGGCGGCATACGCAGCCGTCGCGGGCGGCGGTGCCACGGCTCGCAACAGCACGGGCAACATCGGCCTCGCCGGCAACAGCAGCGTCATCGTCGATCTGTCGGGCTACGATCTCTCAGACAGCAAGGGCACCACGTTCCAAAAGTACATCGTCGGCTCTTCCGTCATCTCCTCGACGGGCGGATCAGGATCTCAGACGGGCAACAGCTCCGTCTCCGTCACATCCAAAGACGGCCTGAGCTTCCGCGACGCGATCATCGGCGGCCACTTCAACCCCACGAACGGCTCTTCTCTGAGCTTGACGGGCAACAGTTCCGTGAGCATTGACGCCTCGCAGGGCGGCACCTTCTCCGCAGACATCGTCGGCGGCAGCTACGCCATGGGTTCCGCCTCCGTGACGCACAACAATGTCACGGAAACCGACGGCAGCATTGCGGAAGAGACCATGGCTCAGGTGAAGATAGGCGGCAGTGATACCGCCGTCTTCAGCGGCAGAATCATCGGTGGCTCGTATACCAACAGCACCGCTGCCGCAACGCATAACGGCGCCATCAACGTCGCCCTCGTCGGCGGCACCTACAACGGTCTCGTCGTTCTCGGCGGCTACATGAACGCCCGAAGCGGCAGCATTACCAACAACGGCACCTCGACTCTCACAGTGGCGAGCGGCAGCTTCAACAAAGCCGTCATCGGCGGCATCCGCGAGGCTGCCGGCAATTCCACCATCGTTTCATCCGGCATTACACTCGCGCTCAATGGCGGCACATATCAGCAGGCCATCGTCGGCGGCCACAACATCACGGGTACAGGCAGTGCCGCTCTCACCCGATTTGCCACGGGCGACATCAAACTCACGCTGGGCGACGGTGAGAAAGCCAACGGCGGCGCCACGGCCAACGGCATCATCTTCGGCGGCTCGACCATCCAGCGCGGCACCAGTCAGGCTGCAGCCGACAAGTTTGAAACCCCGCCGACTTGGACGCAAGGCGCCATCAGCATCGTCATCAACTCCGATGCCACCGTCAACGGCAGCATCTACGCAGGCGGCGGTGCCTACGACACGGAAAACAATGCGGCCTCCGCATACAACTCCGACGTTAAGCTGAGGTCTGAAAGCACGACCGTCAGCATCGCGACCGGCGCCTCCTTCGGCGGCAGTGAGAACGCTCCCGTCACGATCAGCGGCGGCTACCTCGGACTCAATTACAACCCGACCGCGGACGAAGAGACGCACACCCTAGCCGCCACGGGTGCGGGCACGGTTGACTTGAGCGGCAGCAACATCGTGCTGAGGGACTTCACCGTCGCCGACGTTGCAGCAGGCACCACTCTCAACCTCGGTTCGAAACTGGCGACGGCCGGCATCAGCACCAAGACCGGTGACGGCACCCTTGCCATCGAAGGCGACATGTCATCTGCTTCCGGCCTCACTCTGCGCGTCGAAAACGGCATCCTCCACGTCGGTAACGCCACCAAGCTGAGCGGGCTGAGCCTTGCCGCCGACACGACGCTCGAACTCACGGCGGCGGGAAGCTCGGCTCTGAGTCTGGACTCGCTGGCCATCGACGCCGGAGCTATCGTCGATCTCGATCTGACGGGGCTGGCTTTCGACGCCACGCAGACGGAGTACGTTCTGGCGGCCTTCAGTGCGGAACAGGTACTCGACCTGAGTCAGTTCCGGCTCTCTCTGGGCGAGGGCTGGACGGGTGAGCTGAGCTACAACAGCAACAACCAACTCGTTCTGAACGCGAACCAGATTCTGTACTGGAACGGCACCGGCGCATGGACGGCGCAGGACGATGACAGCTTCCGCGCCCAAGGGGCCACCGCCCCCACACCGTGGGAGAGCGGCTCTCAAGCCACCCTCGTCTTCGGCGCGGACGGCGCAGTCAGGGATGTCGCCATCGAGGGCGGCCTCGAGGTTGCCGACATGATCGTTCAAGCCGGAGTCGGCAACACCTACGGCTTCACAGCCTCCGGCGGCGCCATTACCTCGCTGGGCAGCCTCTCCGTTGAAAGCGGCTCTGCCTCCTTCGGCGCGGGAGCCCTCGCCGTCACGAGTGAGACCGGTGTCACCGTAAGCAACGGCGCGACGCTCTCGCTGGCGGACAAGGGGACGTCCACCGACGGCAAACTCAACATCGCGATGGATGGCGGCTCGACGCTGGTATGGGCGGGCAGCAGCGACGTGCTGGAGGGCAACAGCCTCGCCCTCAGCGAAGGCACCGTCACGCTGAATATCGGCTCTAATGACACGAGTCTTGCGGGTCTGACCAACACCGCCGGCAGCGCGCTCACCGAGGCGACGACCATCGCCGTGGCGGGCAGCGGCAGCGTGACGCTGGCCGATGACAGCATCGGCAGTGCCGGGCTCGACATGGGCACGGGCACCACGCTGGCAGGGGCTCAGCATGCGGCGAACAATGCCATTGCCGGAGCCGGCAGCGTCGGCATCGACGCTGACACTGCATGGAATGGCGCAAACAAGACCTACAGCGGCGCAACGAACATTGCCGACGGCGTGACGGTCACGGCTCAGGGAGGCATCTCCTCCGGCGGGACGTCCGTTGCACTGGGCGACGGCTCACGCCTGGTTCTTACGGACGGCAATCAGGGCTTCGGCGGCATCAACACCGGCGCGAACGGCACGGTAGAGATCAACACGAACGGTGCATTTGCCAACGCACAGAACGCTTCCGGCAAGGGCATTTACGGCTCGGGCACGATCGACATCAATCTTGCGGACGAGAATGCCGCTCTGTTGGTTTCCGACAAGAGCTCGGGTCAGGAGACGGGCCTTGCCGCAGCCATTAACAACAGCGGCGATCGCTTCAACGGCACGTATCAGGTAACACAGGGTGTCTTTGATCTCAACGGCAGCTACGGCGGTAAATTCAGCAACGGGTTGACAGATCCGGCAGATCTTGTGGTGGATGCCAAAGGTCAAGTCAGGTTCTCGCTTCTGCCCAGCGGGCTCGGGGTCTTCCCGTGGATTTTTGACATCACCTTGGCTGAAGCAAGCACGAGGGCCGACGGCGTGGGCATGCTCATTACCTCGGGCGGTCCGCTCGGTTCCGCCTCAGTGACGGGTTCTCTGACCATGACGAACGGCACGAAGCTGAGCGTCAATGGGGCCACTGAGGGAACACCCATTGCGGTCAACCTCTACAGCCCGCTGACACTCAAGGATAGCGTCACGGATGAGGCGAACGCCGGCACTTCGGCAACGCTCGACATAGACACCGGCGACACGCTTGTTGCATACGGCAGCCTATCGACCGGCGAGGGTACTCTCAGAAAGACGGGAGCGGGCACGTTGAAGCTTGCGGCAGACTCGTCAGCCAACATCGCTCTCGATGCCGGCACGCTGGATCTGGGTGCGGCATCCATCGGCGCCTCGGTCACGGCTGCTGACGGCACCGCGATCAACGCCTCGGTGGACTCCACCCTCGCCTCGCTCACCGTCAGCGGCGGTACGACGACCCTCACGGGCAATGCCACCACGCTGACCGGCCTCAGCGGCTCCGGCACCGTTGATGTGCAGAATGATCTCACGATCAACGGCGGGGACTTCGCAGGCACGCTGGAGATGAACGGCGATACCGGATCTCTGACGCTGGGTGCAGCGGATGCCGCCGCCAACGCGGACATCCTGCTCTCGAACGCCAACGCAACACTGAACGGAGCTGACGCCGCGAATGTCTACCGGATCGGCTCGCTGAACGGCACAGCCGGCACGGTTGAAGCCGGCAATTACCAAGTCAGCGCGGGCGGCGAGTTCAGCGGCACGCTGGCAAACGGTGTGGAGCTGGAGGTCACCGGCGGCGAGCTGAAGCTCGGCAGCAACACGGCAGCGAAAGCCGAGATCCGGCTCACCGGTGCTTCGCTCGGCATGGCGTCGAGCGTGGGGGAAGATGAGGTCGTCAGCATCCGGAATCTCACCGCCGATGGCAGCAGCACCCTGAATGCCGGCCGCTACGAGATCAGCGGCGCAAACAGCGCCTTTGCAGGCAAGCTCGCCGCAGGAGTGCAGCTCACGGTGACGAGCGGCGCGACCCTGAATCTGAGCGGCGCGACCCTGAATCTCGATGGCGGCACCATTCAGCAGGGTGGCCCGGTGAACATCATCGGCGAAGGCGGCAGCACCATCAATGAGCTCAAACTCTGGTCGGGAATCACGCTGCATGCCTCCAACACCGGTGAGGATTCGCAGGTATTGCTGAGCGGGGTCAAGTTCTTCGGCGGCAGCATTCAGTTCGACATGACGAAGGTCTCGGACGGCGAAGACGGCGTTCCCGTCTATGCCCCGTCGACAACGGCAGCCTACAATGGCGGCGGAGACCTTTTCATCTTCGGTCCGAACAACCTCATCCTCAATCCGGGCACGGGCGTGTCGATTCAAAACGGCACCTACACCCTGATCGAGAACGTCGGTGAGCTGGAGGAAAAAGAACTGGGCTATCTGGTGCTCAATTACGCGAGTTCCAAGCGCATGAACTTCGCACTGGACTGCGTCGCCAACGCCGACAACGCTGCCCAGTATGACCTCGTCCTCACGGTGGACTGCGAAGCGCGCAGCCTGACGTGGCAGGGCGAAGCTGACGGCTCCGGCAACTGGAGCTACTCGGACGGCTACGACCCCAATCAGCCTTGGACCTATGAAAGCGCAAGCGGGACGGCGGCATCCGACTTCAGCAACGGTGAAGCCGTCACCTTCGACACGCTGGAGGGTATCACCGGACCGGCCGTCGTCAACGTCACGACGGATGTGATCGCGGGCAGCATCGTAGTGAAGGGCGATACGAGCTACACATGGGCGTCGGAGAACATCTCGACAGTGGCGACGGTCAACGGCGGCAAGCTGGAGGTGGGCACTGCTGACGAGGCGTTCAACGGCACGCTGCGTCTGGAGACGGAAACAGCCATCGCCGGCGGTGTGGACATCAACAGCGGCACCGTTGTCGCGGCTCACTCCTGGGCCCTGAAGGACTCGGTGGTGACGGTGAACAAGGACGCAACGCTCAAGGTGGATCTAACGGACGCAAGTACGAAGATTTATGCCTCATCCATCACGATGAATGACGGCAGCCGTCTGGCCGCCACGGGCAACGCCGGCGGCACGGTGAACAATGTGGCGATCAACGGTGCCGTCTCGCTCGCCGGCGAGGGCGATGCCGTGCTCAATCTGGGCTTGAGCTCGATCTCCTCTGACAGCGTGCTGACGACGGACGGGACCGTGAACATCAATGAGGCGCCGAAAGATGCTTCCTTTGCGGCTCTGATCGTCAACTCGGGCACGACGAGGCTGGATGTCTCCACGGATCTGATCGTCGACAAGATCAGCGGCAACGGCACGCTACAGGTCGAGGGCGTGCTCACCAGCGCGAGCTCCTCCATCGATATCGCCCATCTTGCGGTGAATTACGGCTACATGTATTCGACCGCGGCGGAAGGCACGACGGTCGCGTGCTTGACGACTGTCAGCAACAACGGTACGTTCTTCGGCACGTGGACTCTGGAGAATCTGGCCGACGGGGCCGATATGAATGTGGGGTCTCTGACGAGTGATTCGAATACCGCCTCGCTGACGATCAATCAGGCGAAGGATGCCACCATCAGCGTGGGTTACGGCAGTTCGCTGACGGTGGAGGGCAACGCAACCATCAGCTCGATCAGCACCTTCTACGGCGGCGCCACGGTGACGCTGGCCGATGACACAACCGTGGGCACCCTCATCCTGGAAAGCGACTTATTCGCGCATTATCCGGCCAACGAGCTCAACACAGCCACGGCAGACGGCACCATCACGGTAACGGGATCAGCGACGATTGAGAAAACGACGGTGAATGCCGCCGAGCTCGTTCTGATGGGCAACGCCAGTCTGGATCTCAATACAACGGTCAGCACCCTTACGGTGAGCGGACAAGACAGCGTGACCGATGAAGCAAGCGGCACCGTGACGCCGGGCACGACGGTGGCTCTGGGCGGTACGGAAATCGGCCACCTGCTTCTTGAATCCGGCACGGTAGCAACGACGTCTTCGACGCGTGTCTCCCTGATTGAAATGTCCGGCGGCACCCTTGACTTCTGCGGCAACAACATCGGCATTGCCCCGCCGTCAACGCCGGATGCACCGGAGCCGATTTCGATGTACGGCGACATCGTGATGACGGGCGGCTCTCTGGCCGGGGCCGAGCGATACAGAGGCTTGATCATCATCAACGATGCAATCGGGCAGACCTTCGAAATGGGAGGGCTGAGCGACGAAGCGACGCTGATGCTTCAGAATGCCGAGGGCACGCAGCTGACAGGCCTCACGGGCGTGACTCTCGGCGATGGCTCTCTGATCACGATCTCTGCGGGCATGACGAGCGAAGCCGAGGCTCTGCTGCAATTCTCCGAGCAGGGCACGGCGGGAGTAGCTGAGAATGCGACGGTGACCGTTGACATCAACGATGTGCTGGGCATCGTACGCGGTGCGGAAAATCAGTCTGCCACGTTCACTCTGGGCAACGGCTACGCCGATCTGAGCGATCTCAACAGTGCCGTCACCTTTGATGCATCGCTGTATCTGATGAACATGCAGGCGGAGTTCACGCAGGACGGCAAGCTGACGCTCACGCAGCTCAGCCCGAGTGATCCCGACACGGTCTACATCGCCTCGGAAGCTCAAGGCGACGGCAATGCCGCATGGGCCGGCAACGGAGACAGACTCATCTATAATTCGACGGAGGGCTACACGGTCGTCTACATCAATCAGGACACAACGATTGATCTGGTCAACGGCCTCGGCCTCCTCGACCCGGCCGAAATCCCCGCCGGCAAGACGGACGTCGGTCTCGCTCTGCCCAACCTGATCGGCTCCTCCGGCACAACGCTCACCATCGTCGGCGACAACGACGGGACGTGCACCAAGGATCTCGTCTCCATTGTGCCGAATCTCTCTGCGGATGAGCTGCCGAACAACGTGCAGAACGCGCTGAGCTTCGGCGGCACGATCAAGCTTCAGGGTACGGATCTCAAGCTGATGGCTGCGGATGCGGCAACAAGCGAGCCGGACAGCGAGTTTGTGTACCGCGTCGGTTCCCTGCAAGCGGATGAACATTCGCAGATCATCGTTCAGAGCGGCGTACTGCAACTCGACGGCAGCAGCACGCTCTCCGGCGGGCTTTCGGTGGGCGAGAACGGGCAGCTTGCCCTGCACGGCGACACGACCTTGAGCGGCGCAGTCACGGGAACGCTCCTCTCGGGCACCGATAAAGCGAGAGCCGACGTATCCGTCGGCAGAGGCAGAACGCTGACACTCGACGGCGCACAGCTGGCGGGAATCTCCCTTGCGGGAGAGGAAGGCTCAGTGATGTCGGTCGCGTCCGATTCTTCCCTTGATATGAGCAGCGCAACAAGCGGCCTGCTGCTCAGCGTCGAGGAAGGCGCGGCCCTGAGCATCGTGGCCGACCAATCGAGCAGCCTGACAACGACCTACGCGACAGATCCGACACCCGGCGTGCTGGAGTACGAAGGCCTTGTGGGCAAAGGCACACTGGTTGCCGATGCGAGTGCCACCGCCGAAATCGTGCTGAATACGGCGTCGGGAACGGGCTACATCTTCGAAGGCAGCCTGGCCGACTACAACGGAACCATCACGCTGAAGGGCGAGGGCTCGCAAGCCTTCACGCAGGACGCTGCTGCAACGAACTTCCGCGTAACGGGCGGCAATCTGGTGCTGGCAGATACGGTCTCGACCGTCGGCTCGCTGCAACTCAGCGGCACGGGTCAAGCCTACGTCAATCTCATCGACGCGAATAACGCAGGGGCCAACCGCACCTTCGCGGTGAAGAATGAGCTTCGCCTCGGAGAAGGATCAACGCTGAACCTCACGCTGAATCTGACACAGGCGATGCTGGATGGTACGGCGGCCTTCACGTCAACATCCGCCTCCTACACCGGAGGTTCGGTCTCGCTGAACCTAGTCGGCATGGATGAGGGGCTCGACCTGACGGGCGGTGAGACGGTAACGGCCACGCTGATCTCCTCCGTCACAACAGTGACCGACACAGAGGTCTCGCTGGCTCGCCCCGAGGATAAACTGCTGCAAAAATACTTCGGCAACACGGCACGAGTCGAAGTACAGGGTAATAACCTTGTTCTGACGGGCACGACCGTCACGGCAGAGACGGCCGACTTCCACGGCTCTGCCGCCCTGACGCAGAACGGCAGGACGGGCGCGGCGATGCTTGACGAGCTCTACGCGACGACGAATCCTCAGCTGAATGCGCCGGGCAGCGTCGCGGCATCCGTGCTCGATGAGCTCGAGCAACTGATCCTCGCGGGAGACAGCGCAGCGGCGGATCGCCAAATGGCGGCTGTGGCCGGCGCGAGCGCAACGACGATGGGCATGGCCTTCTCCGGCGACATCCAGCGCCAACTCAAGGCGATTCGCAACCGCACGACGTCGATGGGCGTGAATGACGCCTACGTGAATCCGGATATGCCGTATTTCAACGCATGGGTCAATGCGGAGGGCAGCTACCGCAGGCTTGAGCAGGACAGCACCTACTCCGGCTATGAGTTCAGCAGCTGGGGCGGCACGCTCGGCTTCGATGCCGATATCACGCCTCAGTGGACGGCAGGTCTGGCCTTCACGGCGATGTACGGCGACCTCACGGCGAAGTCGTCGGAGATGGCGGAAGGCGATCTGGATACGTATTACGTGACGGCTTTCGCCCGCTATTCGCCCTCGGCTTGGGTGCACACCTTCGTGGCGTCGGCGGGCATGGCTGATGCGTCGCTGGATCGCACGGTGTCGTACAACGGCGGGTCTTACCGCACGACCGGAGATACGGACGGTCTGGCCTTCGGCTTGATGTACGAGCTGGGTTATACGGTACCGCTGGATGAGGAGGGTGTTTCGGCGCTGCAGCCGGTGTTCAACATCACCTACACGCACAGCAGCATCGACGGATACACGGAGAAGGGCGGCGATCTGGCGGTTCGCTTCGGCGAGCAGAAGATGGATACGCTCACGCTGGGTCTCGGTCTGCGCGCGCAGACGACCATCGGTGAGAACATCTACAACCGCACCTCTCTGCTGGAGGGTCGCGTGCTGGCGAAGTGCGATGTCGGTGACCGCAGCAGCACGGCGTCGGCAGGCTTTGCCGCGCTGGGCCGCACGGCCGGTGAGGTCGAGTCGGCCGAGGTCGGCGCCTTCGGTGTTGAGGTCGGTGCCGGCTTGACGGTTCCCGTGGGTCAGGACGGCGGTTCGCTCTTCTTCGACGCCAGCCTCGAGCTGCGGGCGGACTACACGAACGTGAACGCGACGGTCGGTTACCGCATCAATTTCTGATGCGCGACGGCGCGAGTCGGTTTCTTCACGGGGGGCGGCGCATGCCGCCCCCCGTTTTTTGCGTGCGGCCGGCGGCGAGTCTCTTCTGCGGGCAGCTCCGCGCCGGCCATCCGACGGCGCGTGCATTCCGCGACCGCGCGGGCTCGGGCGAGCGCTCTCGCGACACCTCCGACCGGTGGCGCGAAAAGAGGGGGAGGAGGGTCTGTACCCTCCTCCCCCTCTTGCGGAAACCGGGAATGGTGAAGCGGCCGTCGGCACGCCCTCAGCGGCTGTATCAGCGGCTGTAGTTGCCGGGCTCTTCGGTGATGGTCACGTCGTGCGGGTGGCTCTCCTTGAGGCCGCCCGTGGTGATGCGCACGAAGCGGGCATGCTCGCGCAACTCATCCAAATTCTTGGCGCCGAGGTAACCCATGCCCGAGCGCAGACCGCCGACGAGCTGGAAAATGACGTCGGCCAGCATGCCCTTGTAGGGGACGCGGGCCTCGACGCCCTCGGCGACGAGCTTGCCGCTGGCGTTCTGGCCATAGCGATCCGACGAGCCGGCACGCATCGCGCCCAGCGAGCCCATGCCGCGGTAGGTCTTGAAGTTGCGGCCTTGGTAGTGCACCACGGCACCGGGGCTCTCCTCACAGCCGGCGAGCATGCCGCCCATCATGATGAGGTCGGCGCCGGCAGCCAGAGCCTTCACGGCGTCGCCCGAGTAGCGGATACCGCCGTCGGCAATCACCGAAACGCCGGCCGGGCGAGCCACCTTGGCAACCTCCTGAATAGCCGAGAACTGCGGCATACCCACGCCCGAAATGATGCGCGTCGTGCAGATGGAGCCCGGGCCCACGCCGACCTTGATCGCGCTGGCGCCGGCCGCGATGAGGTCGCGGGCGCCGTCCTGCGTCACGACATTGCCCGCGACGACCGGCAGGTTGAAGCTCTCGCGCAGCTTCTCAATGACGTGAAGCACGCGCGTGGTGTGGCCGGTTGCCGCATCGATGAAGAGGGCATCGGCACCGGCCTCGACCAGAGCCTGAGCGCGGTCGTGGAACTCCGGGCCCGGCCCCACGGCTGCGCCGCAGCGCAGGCGGCCGAGCTCGTCCTTCGTCGATTCCTGGAAGGCCTCGCGCTTGCGGATATCGGTGTCGGTGATGAGGCCGGCGAGATGGCCGGAGGCATCCACCAGCGGAAGCTTCTCAATGCGGTTGCGGTAAAGGATTTTGCGAGCCTCTTCGGGCGTCGTGTTCGGGGCGCCGGTGATGAGGCGAGCCAGCGGCGTCATCACGTCAGCGACGCGCATGGTATCGAGGTCGTGACCGTCAAAGACGCGCATATCGCGCCCCGTGATGATACCCTCGAGCTTATTGTCGGCATCGACCACGGGGAAGCCCGAGAAGCCGTGCTCGAGCATGATGCTCTTGACCTGGCTGAGGCGCATATCACTGCTCACCGTGATGGGGCGGGTGATGACCGCATTTTCAAAGCGCTTGACCTTCGCCACCATAGCGGCTTGGTCGTCGATGCGGTTGTTGCGGTGAATCACGCCCAGACCGCCCTCTCGGGCCATGGCGATGGCCATGTCGGACTCCGTCACGGTGTCCATGGGGGCGGAAAGAATGGGAAGTCGCAGCGGGAATCCCGCAAGAAGCTGAGAAGAAGGATCGGCCTCGCCGGGAAGAATGGAGCTCAGGCACGGAAGCAGGAGCACGTCGTCAAATGTAAGTCCAAGCTGAATTTCTGCCATGTCGGAGCTTATAATACGCGCCCCACGATTGCAAGTCCAAATTCGCATTTTCGACCGGTTATTTTTGCGGGCGAGAGCGGTCGCGGCGTTCGAGCTTGAGACGCCCGCCGCAGCATTTTGGGCGATGGCGCTCTCATCGGTTGACGCGCTCCGCGAATTGGTGTACATTATGCTCATGAGCATTTACGCGGCACCGGCCAAGATCAATCTCTCCCTGCGCGTTCTCTCGAAACGGCCCGACGGCTACCACGAGGTCGATCTGCTGATGGCTCGTCTGGATCTGGAGGATGAGCTGGAGTTCACCCCGGCTCCCGAGCTCGAATTGGTCTGCAATGACCCCACTTTGCCCGTCGATGAAAACAACCTCGTGCTGCGCGCCGTGCGCGAGTTTGAGAAAGCCTACGGGCGCCGCGTGCACTGCCGCATCAGCCTGACGAAACGCATTCCGCACGGCGCGGGACTCGGCGGCGGCAGCAGTGATGCCGCCGCGACACTCGTCGCGCTCAATGAGATGCTCGGCACGCAGTACGACCGAGAGGAGCTGGCGGCAATGGCCGCAGCGATCGGCAGCGATGTGCCCTTCTTCATCAACCCCGTCATCAGCCGCTGCACCGGGCGCGGCGAAATCGTCACCCCCGAACCGAAGCTCGCCGACTGGCAAAGCCCCGTCGTCATCCTCAAACCCGCCTTCGGCGTCTCGACGCCCGACGCCTACAAGCGCCTGCATGATGCCCGCCGCGTCAAGGGCTTGCCCTACGGCATACAGAAGGTGCGCGGCGTGGGGCTGATGAACGATTTGGAGCGCCCGGTCTTTGCCAAATTCCCCGTTCTGGGTCTGCTCAAATCCTGGCTGATCAGCAAGCCCGGCGTGCGAGCCGCCATGATGAGCGGCTCGGGCTCAGCGCTGTTTGCGCTCACGGATACGCCGGAGCAGGCGCAGCAGATCGCCCTGCAGGCTCTCGATGAGTTCGACCCGACTCTTTTCACGTGGCAGGGAACCGTCAACCCGGCGCCTGCCCTGCCCGACGGCGAGAATGCCGAGGCGCCCGGCGAGAGCGGCACCTGCACACTCGAACGGAGCGCGTTCGAGTGTCCGCTGCCTGCGGAGGAAACCGAAATCAACGAAATCAGCAAAAACAGCGAGAACACCGCGAGCGGCGAGACCGATAAAAGGGGCGGAGCAAGCACCCCGAGAAGCAGCGACGGCGCTGAGCCCTCCACTGCGGAAGCGGGAGCGACGGCGCCCGCGCCCGCGCCGCAGACGCCGCAGCTTGCCTGCAAGCCCGCCGAGGCACCCGACGGGAACACCACGGAAGCATCGGCCATCGATGAAAAATCACCCCACCCCAAACGGCGAGGCCGCAAGCCCGAAGCCATTCGCCGAGCCCTTGCCGATGCCGCCGCCCTCGACGAAGAGGCCGCTGCCTTGCGGCGCGAGCTCGACGCGGATCTCGCGGCGCTGCACAAAGCGGGCATCGACCCCGAAGTGCGGCGCCGCGGTCGGCGCCCCACCGCCCTGAGCCTCTATCTGGAGAAACAGCAGAAACTTGCCGACCTCGAAGCCAAGCGCGACGCAGCGCAAGCCCTCGCCGATCAGCTGGAGCGAGCCCGCAGCTGAGCAGCAGGCGCCATCCGCCAACGCCGACGGCCACCCTCAGCCGCACCTTACACAGCCGCACCCCATGCAGCGAGCCTCATGCAAATGACACCCGAGACCGCCCCACCCACCGACGCCCCGCCAGCAGCCATTCCCGGCGACAGCGCCGATGACATCAATCGCCGCATCCTCGCGGTAGCCGAAGACCGCATCAACGGCTTTAGAGCCCGTCCCTTTCTCGCCATCGCCGAAGCCTGCGAACTGCCCGAGGCCCTCGTCGTCGAACGCCTCCGCGCCATGCTGGCGAGCGGCACCATTCGCCGCGTCCGCCAGACCCTGCTCTCCACCAGCTTGGCCGACGGCGCCCTCATCGCTTGGAAACTCCCCGAATCGCGGCTCGAAGCGGCCTACGCCCGCCTGCGCGATGACGACCCCTTCACCGGGCACGTCGTGCTGCGCGAATCCGAGAGCCCCGATGCCCCCGGCAGCGACTACCGCCTCTGGACCACGCTCAAGGTTCCGGCAGGCTACGGCACGGTTGAGAGCCACTGCCGCCTGCTGGCCGAGCTCATCGGTGCGGAAGACTTTGCCCCGCTGCCCGTCGTCGGCATGTTTGCGCTGGGTGTCGGGCATGTGAGACGCGCCGGACTCAAACCCGGCGACAAGCTGGACGAGCCACCGATCATGCAGCGCCCTGCCCGACCGCAGTTGAGTCGGCAGGAGTGGCAGGTTCTGCTGGCGCTCAAAGAGAGTCTCGAGCCCGACGAATTCGTCAGCGAACCGTGGATTGGCCGCGCGCAGGCCATCGGCATGGAGCCCGAGGCCTTCATCCGCACGGCCGAAGAGCTTGATCGGCGCCGCGTCATCGGCCGCTTTGCGACCTTCCTCGACCACACCGACAAACGCAACCGCCACGCCGGCGGCACGGGCGCCAGCGGACTCTTTCACTGGGCGGTGCCGGAGGGATTTGAGGAGCGAGCCGGAGCCGAATGCGGGCGCCACATCTGCATGACGCACTGCTACTGGCGCAGCGGCGGCGAGCGCTTCGGCGGAGCGCAGATCATGGGGGTGGTGCACAGCCGCAGCCGCGAGGGGGTGCTGGAGCACAAGGCCGCCATCGACGCGCACCTCGCCGCCTGCGGCATCCCCGTGCTCCACACCGCCGTCTTCTGGAGCCTGCGAGCCGAAATCCGCCCCAGCGAAATTGACCCGCGGATCTACACCCGCTGGCTTGCGGCACACGGAGGCTGAGGGCGGAGAGCGGGCGATGCCCCCCCCTCACGGCCTCGGAGGACAAAGCCCCCCCGACGCCATCGCAGACGGACGCCATCGCAGACGGACGCCACCGCACACGCGAACGCCGCCGCGCACGGACGCACGCAGCCGCGAGCGAGCACGCGCCGAAGGAGCCCGCTGCAGCGCGACACGGCGGCGAAAAGCACACCAACGCCATGGGTATAATGTGTCAGAACGGCTCTTTTGGCTTGTCGAGAGACGCCCTTTCTGATAGAACTATCCTCGTATGAACATGCTCAAGACCATGACGGCGGCTCTCGCCTTAGGCGGATCGCTGGTGCTAGGCCAAGAGGCTTACCAACCCCACCCCGATTGGGAAAACCCGCAAAACCTCAGCCGGGGACGCGAAGACTCCCGCGCCTTCTTCTACCCCTTCGCCAACAGCGATGAGGCGATGAAGGGCACGAGGGAAGACTCCTCCCTTGTCCTCTCGCTCAACGGCGAGTGGAAATTTCACTGGTCGCCCGAGCCCTCGCAACGCCCGGTGGATTTTTACAAACCCGAGACCGACGTCAGCGCTTGGAAGAGCATTGACGTGCCGAGCAACTGGCAGATGCGCGGCTACGGCACGCCCATCTACAGCAACCAGCACTACACCTTCGTGCGTGACTGGCCCCGAGTCATGACCCCGCCGCGCACCGAAGAAGAGAACAAATACACGACGCCGAAGAGCGAACCCAACGCCGTCGGCTCGTATCGCCGAGACTTCGAGCTGCCGGCCCAATGGGACGGCCGAGAGATTTTCGTCCAGTTCGACGGCGTCGACTCCTTCTTCTACCTCTTCGTCAACGGGCACAAAGTCGGCTTCTCCAAGGACAGCCGCACCGCGGCCGTCTTTGATATCACCCCCTACGTCAAGCCCGGCAACAACGTCATCGCCGCCGAGGTTTACCGCTACAGCGACGGCTCCTACCTCGAATGTCAGGACATGTGGCGCCTCTCGGGCATCTTCCGCGATGTCTTCCTCTACAGCACGCCGAAGGTGTTCGTGCGCGACTTCTTCGTGCACACGAAGTTCCCGCAGAATGACGACGGCACGAGCAACTACGGCGAAAGCACGCTCGAGGTCGAAATCGACGTCAACAACCGCTACGGCGAGGATGCTCCCTTCAGCCTCGAGGGCGAGCTGCTCCGGCTCGACGGCAGCAAGGTGGCGGATCTGAGCCCCGTGGGCGAGGCGGCCAAGCAGGTACCCCGAGACGGCGAGGTGCGCGTCACGCTCGCGGCCAAGGTGCAGCAGCCCGAGCTCTGGAGCGCCGAGAAACCGAATCTCTACCGCCTCATGCTCCGCGTCAAGAACGGGCGCGGTGAGGTGACGGAGACCCTTTCACGCAAAATCGGCTTCCGCGACGTGAAGTTGCTCAACGGGCGTTTCCTGGTCAACGGCATGCCCGTGAAGCTCAAGGGCGTCAACCGCCACGAAAGCCAGCACGCCAACGGCCACACCGTCACGAAGGAGGAGTGCCGTCAAGAGCTTCTGCTCATGAAGCGGGCCAACATCAACCACATTCGCAACTCACACTACCCGCAGCCCGCGTATTTCTACGAGCTCTGCGACGAGCTGGGCATCTACGTCTGCGATGAGGCCAACATCGAATCGCACGGCTATTATTACGGCGCCGATTCGCTCTCTCACCCCGTCGAATGGAAGGCGCAGCACGTCTGGCGCAACAAGAACATGGTCGAGCAGAGCAAAAACCATCCCTGCGTCGTCATCTGGTCCTACGGCAACGAGGCGGGCCCCGGCGCCAACTTTGAAGCCGTCCGGGACTGGATCAAGCAGCGCGACCCCTCGCGCCTGACGCAGTACGAGCGCAACAACGATTTGGCCGACCTGCACTCCAACCAGTACCCGAGCGTCAACTGGGCCCGCGAGATCGCAGCCCGCAAACTCACCAAGCCTTGGTACATCTCCGAATACGCCCACATCCTCTGCAACGCGATGGGCAACCTCGCCGACTACTGGGAGGCCATCGACTCCAGCGACTCCATCATCGGCGGCGGCATCTGGGAGTGGATTCACCAAAGCTACGACCAGGAAGTCACCCGGCCGGACGGCAGCAAAATCGTGCGCCAAAGCTACGGCGGCGATCACGGTGAATTCCCCAACGACGGCATCTTCTGCATCAAGGGCGTCATCTACAGCGACCGCACGCCCACCCCGCTCTACAGCGAGATTCGCAAGGTGCAGCAAAACGCCGCGTTCAGCTATACCGGAGAGACGGAAGACGGCACGGGCATCGTGCTGACCATCCGCAACAAACACCTCTTTACCGACTTGTCCGAGTTTGACGGCAGTTGGGAGCTCCGGGAAGAGGGCAACGGCGTTGCCGCCTCCGGCACCTTCACGATCGAAGCCGCCCCGCTGCAAAACGCCCGCCTCATCATCCCGAAGAGCCAGCTGAACATCAGCAAGCTCAAGAACGACCGCCACTACTACCTGACCATTGATTTGAGTCTTCGTCAGGACACGGCATGGGCGGAGAAGGGCTACGTCATCGCCACCGAGCAGATCCAGCTGCCCGAGGAGCTCACGCTCTTCGACGCCTCCAGCCGCATGATGGAGATGCCGAAGGACACGGCCGTGCAGGTTCGCAACCAGAACGTGCAGCTTCTCGTCATCGGGCCGACCTTCTCCGTCTGCTTCGACAAAGCGACGGGCGGCATCAAGAGCTACATCGTCAACGGGCACCAGATTCTCGGCGAAAAAGCCACCCTGCACCTCAACGCCTTCCGCGCACCGCTCGCCAACGATAAATGGGCAATGAACCAATGGCTGAGCAACGGGCTGAGCAATTTGGTGCACAAATCCAGCCCCATGCTCGTCGAGCGCCTCGACGACGGCGTGGTGCGCGTCTCCTGTGACGTGACCAGCCAAGGCACCCGCAAGGAGTCGCTCGACAGCCGCGACTACGACGCCGGACGCTTCAGCGTCAGCGACCGCGGGCCCATCACCGAAAAGGACTTCAAGTTCACCACCCGCATGGTCTACACCATCATGCCCAACGGCATCATCAGCGTGCAGGCGGGCATCCTGCCCAGCGACGACAAAATCGTGCTGCCGAAGCTCGGCTTCATCCTGCAGCTGCCCGAGCGCTTCAACAAGGTCGAGTGGCTCGGGCGCGGCCCGGGTGAAAACTACCCCGACCGCAAGAGCGGCTCGCCGATCGGCGTCTACAGTTGCAGCGTCGCCGACATGGTTGAGAATTATCCGCGCCCGATGGAGATGGGCAACCGCATGGATACGCAGTGGGTCGCCGTGACGGACGATCAGAACGTCGGCCTGCTCGTCGCCGCCTCGACGGACGAGACGATGAATTTCTCCGCCCTGCCCTACACACCGCAGGCGATCTTTGCCGCGCCGCATCCCGACGAACTGACGCCGGCACACGCGACCGTCCTGTCGATCGACGCCCTCACGCTGGGGCTCGGCGGCGCCTCCTGCGGCCCGCGCCCGCTGGATCGCGACGTCCCGCTCTCGACGCCGACCACCTTCGCCTTCTCGCTGCGCCCGCTGATGCCCGGCGACAAGCCTGCGGACGCCGGGCGCAAGGTGCTGCCGCTCACGGGTGCCGTGACGCTCTCGCGCGATGAGCTCGGCTACGTGAAGGCCAGCTGCGCCACCCGCGGTGCACGCATCCACCTCGTCATGCCCGACGGCACGGAGATGCCCTACACCGAGCCTTTCCTGCTGCGCGAAGAGGGCTACATCCGCGCATGGGCGAGCTCGTCCGACAGCCTTGATTCGGCCAGCGTGCTCCAGCACTTCGATTCTTGGAGACCCGACAACCTGCTGCGCATCGTCTCCTGCTCCAGCACCTCGGGTCGCAGCGAATCGCCGTGGAGCCTCATCGACGGCCGTCGAGACAGCTACTGGCATTCGCAGTGGCATCCGCCCTACGTGGCCCAGTACCCGCACGAAGTCGTCATTGACCTCGGTGTAACCTCCGAGCTGCGCGGCTTCACCATCACGCCGCGCCAGGCTCGCAGCTCGTCGCGCGTCCGCAAGCTGGCCTTCTACCTCTCCGACGACGGCAAGACCTGGCCGGACAAGCCCGACTGCGAGCTTGAGCTGGCCGACGGCGACAACGAGCAGTCCGTGCTCATGCCCGACTACAAGACCGCGAAGTTCGTCAAGATGCAGTGTCTGGAGCCCATGCAGGCCGGAGAGCCCTATGCGGCGGTGGCGGAGTTCACGCCCATCGTCAACCGCATCATCGGCGACTACCCGCCCCATGCGCTCTTCTCCATCCTCTACGTCAGCTCCGAACTGCCCGAGGGCGGCGCCGCCCGCAATCTGCTCGACGGCAATCCCAATACCTTCTGGCACAGCATGCGCGGCGTCACCGTCGCCAGCTACCCGCACGATATCCGCATCGACATGGGCACCGAGCGCAAGCTCAAGGGTATCACCTATCAGGGGGCTCCGATGGCCGAAGGCCGCATCAAGGAGTACGAGGTCTACGTCAGCCTCGACGGCAAGAGCTGGGGTGATCCCGTCGCACGCGGCACCTTCAACAATAACAATGAGGTGCAGCAGGCGATCTTCTTCGCCCCGGCGAATGCCCGCTACTTCCGCCTCGTCGCCCTCTCGTCGCATGACGGCGGCGACTACGGAGCCATCTCCGAGCTCGACGTCATCGAGGAGAAGTAAGGAGAGAGAGAATTCAGCTTTCCCGAGCATCTGCGGCCGGCAAGCCCCGCACGGGCTTGTCGGCTGTTTTGTTGCTCCCTCGCCAAGCCTGCCTTCGGCCCGCCCTCCGCGGGCAAGCTGAGGCGGTAGACGGAGCTTCAGCGCAGCGGAAACAGCCGCAGCGAACAAACACCCTAACAAGATCGGCACTTGGCGGGGGGCTCGCGCCCGCCGACAACGAGGGCGGGCAGCCGCGGGGCACAGCCGACAGGCACAGCGGACACCCGGCATAGCCGACCGCCGCACCACACAAAAAAACCGCCGAGACCACACCCGACAAGCATGGACTGAATACCGTTGCTACCTCTCGGTCCTGGCGGGGTTTTCCAGCCATGCCTTCGGGGGATCCCGACGGCGGAGCCATTTTGCCACAGAGCCACCGAGCGGTCAAGCAATTTCAGCGGCATCGCGGCGAATTAAGAAAGCCCGCAAGGCGCCATGGCGCATTTTTAACTTGCCAAATACGGCCTTGACGCTATCATAAAGGTGGAGTTCATGCACGGGAATTTTTCCCGGATAAACTCCCCTCGATACAGCGACCGCCGGCGCGATTGCATGACAGATCGCGCGCCGGGCGTCTCGCCCCCGCAACCACACTGAAAGACATGGCAGAACATTACACACAAGGCCGTCAGGGCATGGGTTCGCGCCGCCGTCGTTCCGGGCATCACCAAGGGCATCGCCGCCAGCGCATGCCTCGGCCCGAAGAGACACCGACCGGCAAACCCTCCCTGCTCAAACGCATTCTGTCCTTCTTCGGCATCGGTCGCAAGAAGGATGAACTGGGCGGTAAGCCCATTCGCAACAACAACAGCACCCCGAAGAAAAGCCGGCAGCCCCGTCCGCGCACGAGTCAGGGCGGCAACCCCGCTGCGACTGCCCGGACCGGGAGACGCCGAGCTGCGTCGACCCTGCCCACGCGAAACGCACGCCTCTACGTCGGCAACCTCTCCTACGAGGCTACCGAGGCGGAGCTTGAAGACCTCTTCAAGGGCTTCGGCAACGTTCGCAGCGTGGAGATTATCTACAACCCGCGCACCTACAAGAGCAAGGGCTACGCCTTCGTTGAGATGTACCAGCTCGACGACGCGCGCCGCGCAGCCGAAGTCCTGCACGGCCAGCCCTTCATGGGCCGCGAGCTCATGGTGAGCGCCGCGAGTGAAAAGACCGAGCACCCCCGCCGCGAAGACGCCGCCGAAAGCGAGCGCTCCGAAGGCGAGAGCGCCGGGAAGGGCAGCGGCGAGCACGAAGCCCCCGCCCCGTCCGATGCGGCGGCGGCCGAGGAAGCGCCGAGCGCCGCAAGCACCGAGGAGCGGAACTCCTGAGGCCGCGGAAGAGAATCACATTCAGCAACACCGAAGGGCGCCGCAGGGCGCCCTTCTTTTTTTTCGACGGCGACCCTTTTTTCCTGCTCGCCAAAACAGCGCCTTCGCGCTATACTCCAAGAGAACCATCAGGCTGACAACAGACATGGAGCAGATACTCATCATCGCCCCGAACGCGCTGAGCGACTTCGTCCCCGCCGTCGGCAGCATGCAGACCGTTGCGGCACGGCACCGCGACGCGCGCATCGAGATCCTCTGTGCACCGCCCCTGCGCCCCCTTGCCGAGCAGCTGCCGGGCATCAGCGGGCTCATCGAAGACACCGGCAAACCCTCGGCCGCCGCCGCGCTGATCCACCGCCTCGCCGCCGGCGGCTACACCCGCATCTACGACCTGCAAGGCGGCCCGCAGACGCGGCAATACCTGCGCCTGATGCGCTGGATTCTGCCTCCCGGCACGCTGATGTGGTACCGCCTGCGGGGAGCCGTCGGCGAGGCTCCCCGGCTGCTGCATCTGCAAAAACTGCGGCGCTTCGGCTGCGGCAGCATCAGCGTCTCGCCCGTCAACTTCATCCCGATGCCCGCCGATCTGAGCTTCCTGCACGGCGAGCTCGATGCGGAGCTCGCCCTGCCCGAGCGCAGCGTCCTGCTCATCCCGGGCGGAGGAACGGGCAGCGGCGCGCGCTGGCCCGTTGAACACTACGCCGCCATCGCCCGCCGCCTCGCCGAGCGCGGCATCAGCAGCCTCATCATCGGCACCAAGGCCGAGCGAGAAAGCAGCGCCGCCATCTGCAACGCCGCTCCCGGCCTCAGCCTCGATCTGAGTGCCGGCGTCCCCCTCACCGCCATTCCGTCACTGGCGCGGCAGAGCCTGTGCAGCTTGGGCCACCCCAGCGGCCTTGCCTCGCTCGTCGCCCTCAGCGGGGCGCCCTGCCTCTGGCTCACCTCGGCCATCGGGGCAGCTCCGCCGGGCGGTGCCCGCACCGAGATCCTTCGGGCAGACGCCACCCTCGATACGCTGAGCGTCGACGCCGTCTGGCGCGCCCTCGAGCCGCATTTGGCATGAGCCCCGCCGCCGATTCCCGCCCCATCCCCCACTTTCCCCCTTCCCCACCTGGCAATCCATATGTACATCAACGAGCAACTTGAAGAAATCCGCCGCAGCATCCGCGAAGCCGAAAAGCGCTCCGGCCGCCCCGAAGGCAGCGTCACCCTGCTGGCCGTCAGCAAAACCTTCCCCGTCAGCGACATCATGCAGGCCTACAACGACGGGCAGCGTCTCTTCGGCGAGAACCGTCTGCAGGAAGCTCAGCTGAAGGTTCCCGCCATGCCCGCCGACTGCCGCTGGCACATCATCGGCCCGCTGCAGCGCAACAAGGTTCGCAAGGCGCTCGAACTGGGCGTCGAGCTCATCGAAGCCGTCGACAGCCTGAAACTCGCTGCCGCCATCTCGCGCATCGCGGGCGAAATGGGGCTTGTCGCGGCCATCCTGCTGGAGGTCAACGTCGACGGCGAAGCCAGCAAGCACGGCTTCACCCCCGAACAACTCTGCGCCGAGTGGGATGAGCTCAGCGCCCTGCCCCACCTCGACATCCGCGGCCTGATGTGCATCCCCGCCCCCACGGAAAACCCCGACGACGCCCGCCCCGCCTTCCGCCGCCTGCGCGACCTCGCCGAGCAGCTGCGCGCGCGCGGCCCCTTGCCCCTGCCCGAGCTCTCCATGGGCATGAGCCACGACTTCGCCGTCGCCGTGGAAGAAGGCTCCACCATCGTCCGTGTCGGTTCGGCCATCTTCGGCAAGCGAGACTACAGCGGGTCAGCCGCCGGACAGACCCGCTGAACCGAACTCAACCGAGCCAACTCGGCCTAGCAGAGCTGAGCCAATCCGAACCAACTCAGCCGAGCTGAGCCAAAGCGAACCGAGCGGAACCGAACCAAGTCGCCCCCTCCCGCGTCGAGCCGCGGCCACGGCTCGGGTGCAGCGCCGCCGCCCCCCGGACGAGGAAGGCGGTTCGCCTGCGGCCGGAGCGCCCGTGCAAGCGCGGCAGGCGGCACGTCAGAACGTCAGCACGTCAGAACGTCAGAACGTCAGCTCGCGCCGCGTCGGCTTAGCCGAAGCGCTCAGCCGCAACTCTCAAAGAAACCGCCGCCGAGCAGGCGCTCGCCCCGCCCCGCATCGGGCGCGTAAAAAGCGCAGACCTGACCGGGAGCCAGCGCGCGCACCGGCTCATCGAACAGCAACTCCACGCGCCCTTCCCCCATCGGCAAACAGCGTGCCGCAACAGCCGGAGCCCGATAGCGCGGCTGCGCCATCACGCGCTCGGGCAGCGCCTCTATCGTATTGGCAATCGAGCCCACCACCGCGCGGCGCGCATACAGCCCCTGCGTCTCCTCACCCTCAAAGCCGAGGATGAGGCGGTTGTGCTCCAAATCCTTCCCCACCACCACATAGGCCACCCCCTCGCGGGGCGAGGCCACGTGGTGCCCCTTGCGCTGGCCCATCGTGAAGAGATGCAAACCGTCGTGGCGCCCGAGAACGCGCCCCTGCAAATCGACAATCTCGCCGGGATTATCGGGCAGATAGTGACGCAAAAAGTCGCTCATCTTCACCTGTCCGATGAAACAAATACCCTGCGAATCCTTCTTCTCGGCATTCGGCAACCCGAAGCGGCGCGCCACCTCACGCACCTGAGGCTTCGTCAGCTCGCCGACCGGGAAGACGGCGTGCGCCACCTGCTCCGGCCGCATGAGCGCGAGGAAATACGACTGATCCTTGTTGACGTCAACGCCGCGCAGCACATAACTGCCCAGCCCGGGCACATCGAGACGGCGGGCGTAATGCCCGGTTGCCACCCCGCAGAAGCCCTGTTCGAGCGCGTAATCCAGCAGCACGCCGAACTTCATCTCTCGGTTGCAGAGCACGTCGGGATTCGGCGTGCTGCCGCTGCGATAGCCCTCGAGCAAATAATTGACGATCCGAGCGCGGTACTGCTCAATCAAATCTATCACGCGGAACTCGATTCCGAGCCGACGACAGACCCCGAGCGCATCCTCAATATCGCGTTCCCAGGGGCACTCACCGGGAATATTCTCATCGTTGATCCAGTTCTTCATGTAGGCTGCGACCACCTCTTGCCCCTGCTGCACCAGCAGAGCCGCCGCCGCCGCACTATCAACCCCGCCGCTGAGAGCCACCAGAATCCGAGACATCAGCAGCCCCCCTCCTGCTTGTGCTCCGCGGCCGCGCCGCTGCGGCAGCCGCCATCCGCCGCGCACCCCGCCGCGCCGTCAAACAAACGCGACTCGCCCGCGGCGGGCGCGATAGCGCCGCATTCCTCCATATAATCCAACATACTGACAAGGGCGAAATTGATCAGAGTCGTGCGCTCCATGCCGTTCTGAGCGCACAACTCATCCAGACGCTTCAACTCCCGCGCCTCAATGCGCAGCGAAACAGTCTGCCTCTCCATGCACCGAAGTTTAGCAAACAGCCACCCGCATGGCAACCCTTTTATGACATCAACACGGCACGAGCAACACCCGCATTCCGGCGCCTCAGCAGGGGCCGACGCACGCAAAACTCACGAACCGCGCAGCGCCTTGATGCGATCACGCAACACCGCCGCCGTCTCGAAATCGAGGCGAGCCGCGGCCTCGCGCATCTCCTTCTCCAAGCGTGCGATCGCCGCCTCGCTGCCCTCGTCCTCGCAGGCGGCCAAGGCCTCCTCCTCGTCGTCGGGCGTGTAGAGGCGCAGCGCTGCCTGATCGCCGCGATTGACCGTGTGCGGCGTGATGCCGTGAGCCTCGTTGTAGGCCTGCTGGATAGCGCGGCGGCGGTCGCTCTCCTCAACCAGACGGCGAATCGAATCCGTCATCACATCGCAGAACAGCACACATTCGCCGTGCACGTGACGCGCCGCGCGCCCCGCCGTCTGCACCAAACTCGTCTCATTGCGCAAAAAGCCCTCCTTGTCCGCATCGAGAATGCAGACCAGCGACACCTCCGGCAAATCAAGCCCCTCGCGCAGCAAATTGATACCCACGAGGATATCGACGCGCCCGGCGCGCAGACGGCGCAGCGTCTCCACACGCTCAATCGCATCGACATCCGCGTGAATGTAGGCCACCTTGAGGCCGACGCGGTTGAGGTAATCCGTCAGATCCTCAGCCGTGCGCTTCGTGAGCGTCGTCACCAGCACGCGCTCGCCGGCTGCAACGCGCTCGTGGCAGAGCTCGATCGTCTTGTCGATCTGCCCGTCGAGCGGCAGCAGCGTAATCTTGGGCTCCAGCAAGCCCGTCGGGCGGATAATCTGCTCGACAATCAGCGGCGTCCCCAGCTGCTTCGGATGAAAGGCCTCCACCGGCGACGACGACGGATGCGGCGGCACGCGCAACTCGTCAAGGCGATGAAAAAACACCCCCGTAAAGCCCTCGGGCGCCTCCGTCACGGCGCGGCTCGCCTCGCGGCTCCGCGCGTGCGTGTTGCCGCGCTTCGCCTTGAGAATGGGGATGAAACGGCTGTTGCCCGCCACGCAATTCACGTATTCGAAGGGCCCGGGCGTCGCGCTCACGTAGACAATCTGCGCTTGGCGATTCATGAATTCATCGAAGCGCAGCGGGCGGTTATCGAGCGCGGACGGCAGGCGAAAGCCGTGGTCGATGAGCACCTGCTTGCGCGAGCGATCCCCCTCATACATCCCGCCGATCTGCGGCACCGTCGCGTGCGACTCGTCGATAATCGTCAGGTGGTCCGCGGGGAAATAATCCTGAAGCGTCGACGGCGTGGCCCCGGGCGCACGCCCGGCGAGATGGCGCGAGTAGTTCTCGATGCCCTTGCAGAAACCGATCTCGCTGATGAGCTCCAAGTCATAGTCCGTGCGCATCTTGAGGCGCTGCGCCTCGATGAGCTTATTCTGACGCTCAAACCAGGCCACGCGCTGCTCCAGCTCGGCGCGAATCGAGCGAATGGCCGCCGCGCGCTTCTCGGGTGCCGACACATACTGCTTGACCGGGAAGAAAATGTAGCCCGGCAACTTCTCGCGCACCCGCCCCGTAACCGCATCAATCAGAGAAACCGCCTCGATCTCATCGCCGAACAACTCGATGCGAACCGCCTCGCCGTCGCTCTGCGCGGGGTAAACCTCGACCACATCGCCGCGCACGCGAAAACGCCCGCGCTGAAAATCGTAGTCGTCGCGCTCGAAGAGCAACTCCGTCAGGCAGGCCAGCAGGGCATCGCGGTTCATCTCCTGCCCGACCTCGACGGAAAGCGTCAGGTTGCGGTAATCCTCCGGCGAACCGAGGCCGTAAATGCACGAAACACTGGCCACGACAATGACGTCGCGGCGCAGCAGCAGGGAGCGCATGGCGTTGAGGCAGAGGCGGTCGATCTCCTCGTTGATCGCGCTGTCCTTCTCGATGTACGTGTCCGTGCTGGCGATGTAGGCCTCGGGCTGGTAATAATCGAAATACGAGACGAAGTACTCGACGGCGTTGTCGGGGAAAAAGGCTTTGAGCTCCGAATACAGCTGAGCGGCCAGCGTCTTGTTGTGCGAGAGCACGAGCACGGGGCGATCCTGAGCCGCAATGATGTTGGCCATCGTGAAGGTCTTGCCGCTGCCCGTCACGCCGAGCAGGCATTGATGCTTGTTGCCGGCATCGAGAGACTTGAGCAGCTTGGCAATGGCCTGCTGCTGGTCGCCCGAGGGCTTGTAATCGGTGGCGAGTCGAAAGAGGGACATGGCGGAACTTGCGGATTGACAGCGAGCGGATTCTCTGGCATGATGTCTCGGCATCATGTTCATACCCACCCAGCAGGAACGATACAGCAAAGCCGCGAAAATTACACTGCTTCTTTGTGTCATGATTCCGTCGGCCGTCGTCGCTTGGCTGGCGGGCATCCGCCAGGCTTTCGTTCTGATGTTCGCCTTCATGCTGCCGATTGCCATGCCGCTGGACTGGCTGGGCTTCAACCACACCGCCGCCCTCATCATCGCCGCCGTCATCGAAGGCACGGGCTACATCGCCTTGGTGCGAGCCAAAAAGCTCACGCCCAAGACGAAGTTGACCATCGCCATCACGTGGGGCATGGCCTTCGCGCTGCTGCTGAAGCTCTTTCACCTCTACGCCGTCTGGCGGCAAGTCACGGGGCTGTCCTGAGGCTCCCGCAGCACCCGCTCGCAACACCCTTCTCCTCCGCCCCCTTTCACCCGAACCCGCCTGCGCCCCATGTTGACTGAGATGATGAGCACCCCGACGGCCATCCCCGAGGCATGGAGCCTCTCGCTGATCGACTACACCAACCTCGTGCGCCTGACGCACCCTTGGTTTCTGCCGCTGGCCTTCGCGCTCATCGGCGCCTGCCTCGGCTCCTTCCTCAACGTCGTCATCTACCGCCTGCCGCGGGGCATCCGGCTCGGCAAACCGTCACGCTCCTTCTGCCCGACCTGCGGGGCGCTCATCCCTTGGTATCTGAACCTGCCCGTCGTCGGCTGGCTGCTGCTGCGGGGGCGCAGCGCCTGCTGCCACCAACCCATCAGCCCGCGCTACCTCATCGTCGAGCTGCTCACGGCCGGGCTGTTTGCCGCCGTCAGCCTGAGCTTCTCGGACATGCTCACGCTGGCTCTGGTAGCTCTCTGGGTAGCGGCGATGATCGCCGTTTTCTTCATCGATCTGGAGACGATGACCGTGCTGCGCCGCCTCACCCTGAGCGCGACACTGGCGGCTCTGCTCGCCGCCGCGACCGATCCGTGGCTGCTGCGCAACCCGCTGACGCAGGGGCCCACGGGGCTGCTCTACGCGCTCGTCTCGGCGCTCATCGGCTACCTGCTCTTCAAACTCATCGCCTTGTTGGGCATGCTGCTCTTCGGCATGCGGCGCAAGGACTATGCGATGCCTGTCGCGTGGTCGCTGTCTCAGTCGGCCGACGGCGAGGACATCGAGCTGAACATTCACGGCGAGAGTCTGATGCTCAGCACTCTGCTCAACGACATCGGCGACCGCGTGCTGCTGCGCGGCGCCTGCCTCAAGCTCAGCGGCGCCTCGGCGCAGGAGGGGCGGCTCGAGCTGCGGGCCGACGCCCTCCTGCTGCCCGACGGCACGCGCATCGAGCTCGAAGCGCACGAGCGGCTCGAGGGCAGCTGCCGCGGCTATGCCCTGCGCCGCAGCGCTATGGGCAGCGGCGACGCTTGGATCGCCATGGCCATCGGTGCGCTGGTCGGGTGGGACGGCGTCGTCATGGCGCTGACGCTCGGCTCGCTGCTGGGCATCATCGCCGCCATCGCCTCGCGCCACGGCTTCGGGCGCCCCATGCCCTTCGGCCCCTTCCTCATCACGGCGGCGATGCTGTGGTGGTTTTTCGGCGACAAACTTCTGCTGCTCCAGGGCTGAGGTTTTGCGGCTCCGGGGCTGGGGTGAGGGGGAGCGGGCGGGCTTGCCGACGCGTCTTGCTCAAGGCCGCGTTCCCGCCGTCGCCCCGCACGGGTGCAGCGCGCCTGAGGCGGCCGTGTTTTCGGGCACCGAGCGCGGTTTCATGGCGCAGTTTACCCTTGAGGACGAGGCGCGACTGTGGTAGAAGAAGGCCATGCCGCAACCCGCGCCCGACCAGGAGAACCGAGCAGCCCGAGCCAAGAGCAGGCGCAAACGCCTGCTGCTCATTCTGCTGTTGCTCATACTCACCCTCGGCACCGCCCTGTGGGCCATCGACACGCTGCTGGCCTACACCCTCTGCCGCGGCGGGCGCTGGGAGGGTCCGGCAAGCGACCACTTCGACGGCGAGCGCTTTTTTAATCTCGAGGCGACCCGAACTTTCGGCTCAAGCTCGGGCATCAAGTGGCTTCTGGGCGCGGGCGAGCGCGGTCATTACCCGACCGTCGCAGCCAATGAGCACCGCCCCGAGCTCGCGCCCGAGGTCGACGGAGCCGACTGGGAGTGCACCATGATCAACCACGCTACGGTGCTCATCCGCATGGGCGGGCTCAACATTCTGACGGATCCGGTCTGGAGCAATGAAGTGAGCCCCGTTGCGGGCATCGGCCCGTCGCGGCACCGCCCCGCGGGTATCGCATGGGACGAGCTGCCGCGCATCGATGTCTGCCTGCTCTCGCACGATCACTATGATCACTTTGACGTGGACACGCTGCGGCGCCTGCAGCAGCGCGACAAGCCTCTCTTCATCGTACCGCTGGGCATGCGCGCGCTGCTTGAGTATCACATCGGCGAGGCGCGCATTGCCGAACGCGATTGGTGGCAGACGGTGCAGCTCAAGGATCTGGCCGTCACGCTCACGCCCGCGCATCACTGGAGCAACCGCTACCGAGGGTCGCGCAACCGCAATCGCTCGCTTTGGTGCGGTTTCTGGATAGAGAAAAAAGCCGGGCCGGCGGTCTATTTTGCGGGGGATACGGCCATGACCCGCGCCTTCGGCGATATCCGACAGCGCCTCGGCCGGGCGGATCTGGCCATCATCCCCATCGGCGCGTACAAGCCCGACTGGCTGCGCTCGCACCACATCAGCCCGGACGAAGCGCTGCAAGCCTTCCGCACGCTCGGAGCGCGGGAAGCTCTCGGCTGCCACTTCGGCACTTGGCAGCTCGGCTATGAGGGCTACAATGAGACGCTGCAGGATCTCGCCGCGGCCCGCGGCAAATACGGCATCAGCGCCGACCGATTCCGCGCCGCGGAAAACGGACGGAGCTACCGGGGACGCGCGGCGAGGCGGCGAAAATAACATACGTTCCCGTCTGATTTATTCAGCACGCGAACATTATCAAATCAGATTCTTTGATATTGACAAAGATACAGCTGTGTGATAGTCTGCCCGCATGGACGATGAGTCGATCCCCAAAGAACGCCGTTTGGAAACGACTGACAAGATGGAAGCGGTGCAGGCCTACGTGCGACGCGCCGGTTACAATGCTCTGACTGAATCAGGTAAGCGTCTGCTGGGAGCCATGACCGTGCAGCAGGCGGCGACGCTCTCCGCCGTGAGGCGGTTGACGCGGCACCAGTCCGGTGGTGTTCTGCACGGCGCTCTGGCGCAGGAGATGAGGCTGACGCCCTCGGCCATCACGCGCCTCGTCGATCCTCTCGTTACGCAGGGGCTGCTGCGCCGCCGCCAATCGCAGCATGATCGGCGCGGCGTGCTGCTGAGTCTCACGCCCGGGGGTATCAAAATCTCTGAGCAGGTCGAGCAGCGCATGCTTGACGCCGCCAACAAACTCAGCGCCGACCTCACGGAGGAGGAGCGCTGTATGTTTACGCGCATCATCGATAAGCTGTACGCCGCCATCGACGAGGAGTAACTTCTCCGCGCGTCCGGCAAGGGCGCTCGGGCATCCGTCGCGGGCTCCCGAGCATCTGTCGCGGGCTCCCGGGCATCCGTCGCGGGCTCCCGAGTATCCGTCGCGGACTCTCGAGCATCCGAGCTTCGCCGCCGCTCCGGCTTTCTCTCCCCCTTTCAATCCCGAAGCGAAGGGCCCCGCATGAATCCGTGCGGGGTCTTTGTGCGTTGCGGTCTCTTGGGCAAATGAGGACGCTTAGACGGATGCGGCCTCTTGGGCGGATGCGAACGCTTGAGCGGATGCGCCGCAAAAAAGCCGCAGCCCGCCATGAGGGGGCTGCGGCTGCGTGCAGAAACCGTGATACGCTCTGAGCGGTCAGGCCTTGATCTCGCTGCCGAGCTCGATAATCGAGTATTCCCCGGGGCAGAGTCTGTAGACAATCTGCAGCACGTTGCGGCGTGCGTTGCGATACAGCACAAAGGGCTTGCCCGAAATCTCGAGCTCCATGATGGCGTCCTCCTTGTACATGGTCTTGAGCTCGTAGCCCTCGCGCGAGATACGCACGGGCTTGGGATCCTCGGGGGCATCGACGTCGACGTCGTAATCGAGGATATCCTCGTCGTAGACTTTCTCTTCGAGCGTGCGGATGCTCTTCGAGCGGTGCGGACGGAAGTGCTTCATGAGGCGGGTCTTGTGCTTGCGCATGCGGCGCATGATTTTCGTAACCGTCTCATCAATGGCTGCGTACAGATCGGATCCGACTGTCGAGGCCTGAATCGTGATGTGATCCGCACAATACAACACAATTTCAGCCACATGCCGATCCTTTTGCACGTCGACCACCACACGAGCCTCGGTAATCCTCGGATAGTCGATGTGGATGGACTGGATCTTCTTGATGGCGAAATCGCGGATCGCATCGGTTACGTCAATATGACGCCCCGTAACAGTAATGTTAGTATCAACATTGGATGTCTGCATGGTATGTACCTTCTTTCTATGATGGTGTTTCTAGCGCAGCCGGACGAAATCATCCTTTTGCAATCATCACTATAGCTTGCTTTGAATGCTAAAGCAAGAAAAAATCGTTTCATTCGTCGCGGCAAGGTGAATCGAAAGCGGTACGCACGGCTGCAATATGTTTACCGTCATACAACAACAATCATATATAAAGGGGCGCGGCGCTGACGCATTTTTCCCATTGACGCGGTAGCCGAAAGCGCCCCGGCGCGGTGCCCCGCCGCTCGGCTAGCCGAACGGCTCCGTGGCCGCACGGCGATTCCCGCGAAGCGCAAGGCCGAGCCGCCTCGGCGCAAAGCGACAGGCCGCCGCGCGGGCACAAAAGAACCCGCGTGCCGCCCGCCTGCGGCATGGCAGGGACGGACAACACGCGGGTTGCTCTCAGGCCGAGCGGAGGTCTTAATCGACGTTGTCGAAGATCTCCTCGGGCTTGAAGAAGCGCTTGATTTCGATTTCGGCGGACTCGGGGGAGTCGGAGGCGTGGCAGATGTTGAGCATGCTGTTGGTGCCGAAGTCACCGCGAATCGTGCCCTTCTCCGCCTTCATGGAGTTGGTCGGCCCGAGGATGCTGCGCACGCGGGTGATCACGCCGGGGCCGGAAAGCACGAGGGCGACCACGGGGCTGGTCTGCATGAAGAACGAGAGCTTCGGGAAGAGCGGCTCACCGTCAATGACGAGGTCAATGATGTGGCCGTAGTGCTCGCGGAGGATGGCGTCATCGAGCTGAATCATCTTCATGGCGCGCAGGCGGAAGCCTTCGGCCAGAAGGCGCTGCAGAATGATGCCGGAGAGATTTTTGCGGACGCAATCCGGCTTGAAGAGAATGAGGGTCTTTTCGTCTCTGTTCATATGTGGAGTAGATTGCTGTGCTGCCCCATTCATACGCCACATTGCCGCGCCTGTCAAGACAAAACAGCCCGCGCTCGCGGCAAAGAGCTCGCTCGCCGACGCGGCGTCCGCTTCGGCGGCGGCGTGCCCGAAGCGCTTGGGCGGCGGCGCAGCATCAGGCGGCGGCATCCGGACGCGACGTCGGCTGCGGAAGGCGGAGAGGCTGCGGCTCTGCCGATCGGGGAGGCTCAGCCACCGCAGGCGAGCTAGGGCAAGCCACGGGCGGGTCACGGGCAGGCTACGGGCGAGCCTTAGGCGGGTCGCGCGGGCGTCGCCCGGCACATCAAAAAGCCGCTGCCCGAGGCTCGGGCAGCGGCGCTCTCCGAAAAACTGCGGCTCAGGATCAGCGGCGGCGCGTGGAGGCGACGCGGCGCTTGCTGCTCGATGAGCTCTTGGAGCGCTTGGCGGTGCGGCGCTTCGAGTAGCTCTTGCGCGAGTATTTGCGAGCGGGCTTGAAGCCGGTACCCTCCGGCAAGGCGGAGACGATGCGCTCCGGGATGCGGATGCTGCTGACGTTGCCGTCCTGCTCCGCCTTGAGGTAGGTCGCCAGCGAGCAGCTCTCGATCGCGACGGGCGTGCCGCGCTCGACGCGGTTGAAGAGGTCAATGACGTCGCTGCTGCGCATGCGGATGCAGCCGTAGGAGGCCGGACGGCCGATCTTGCGCTCTTCGGGCGTGCCGTGAATGTAGATGCGGCGGCCGTGGGTGTTGCCGTTGAAGTTCTCCAGCCCGGCGAGCTGGATGACGCGGGTGACGACGGGGTCGCGCCCGGCTTCGTTGACGTCGACGACCTCGCCCGTGGGTTTGCAGCGCTTAAAGACCATGCCGACGGGCTGCCCGGCGCCGACTTTGTTGGTCACGGCATGCACGCCCAAGGGGGTGCGGTTGCTGCCGTTGCGCGAACCGATACCGAACTTGGAGGTGCTGACGGAGTAGGTGCGCACAACTTTGCCGTTTTTGAAGACGGAGAGGCGCTGGTCTCCGAGGGTGACGGCCACGCCGTCGCGGACGACGGCTCGGGGTTTGACGTCGCGCACGCGGTAGGCGTTGCCGTCGGGAGAAGAGCACGCGCTAAGTCCGCACGCGAGGCAGGCGAGAGCGATCAGGCTGCCCAATCGGTTTCTGAGGCGGTTCATGGTGCTGAGGTCAGGGCCGGATCCCGCGTCGGCGCGGGCGTTTCCGTTGCCGGATGTCGAAGAAGTGCGAGGCGAGCTTCACTTAGCTGTTTTGCACGCGCTGGGCGCGGCGCTGGCGCATGCCGTCGAAGAGGCGGGCAAACGAGCAGACGCTCGTGTAGAAGAAGCCCAGGAAGGGCATCATGAGAACAGCGTTGATGAAGTTGCCGTAGGCCAGATTGACGATCTCGGTGCAGGCAAAGAAGAGGCCGAAGAAGAGTTCGAGCACCGGCACCAGTACGGATTTGAGAGCCTTGTAGCCCTGCGAGCGCTTCTCGACGGAGAGTTTGCCCTCCTGCGATTCGCCGAACTTCGGGGTGCGCACGAACTCGCTCTGGCGGCCGAAGACGGCCTCGAGAACGGCCTTGGCGTTGTTGACGCCCATGCCGACGCCGAGCGCCAGCAGCGGCACGATGAGCGGGAACACCATCCACCAGCGCTTCGGGCGCACGACGGCTTCCGCCGTGACGTAGAACATGCACACGGTGACGGTGGCCGAGAAGAAGAGGATGGCGGTGAGCATCATCATGCGCGGCGTGTTCCATGCCCAATCGCCCTGCGGTGCTACGACGCCGATGCAGATGGGCACCACGAGGATGCAGAGCAGAATGAGGGCGAGGTAGGAGTAGTTGCAGGTGAGGTGCGTGGTGGCCTCAAGCTTGGCCTTGAGCGGAGCCTTGGAACGCCAGATGTCAAAGAGCATCTTCTGGCAGACCTGGATGCTGCCCTTGGTCCAGCGGTGCTGCTGGGCCTTGAAGCCGTCCATGTCCTCAGGCAGCTCGGCGGGCGTTACGTAGTCGTTGAGGTAGACGAAACGCCAGCCCTTCATCTGGGCGCGGTAGGACAAGTCCATGTCCTCGGTGATGGTGTCGTGCTCCCAGCCGCCGGCATCGGCGATGGCCTTCTTGCGCCAGACGCCGGCCGTGCCGTTGAAGGTGAAGAAGCGACCGGAGCGGTTGCGGACGGTCTGTTCGAGGGCGAAGTGGCCGTCGAGGAAGATGGACTGCAGGCGCGTGAGCAGGTTCTTGTCGCGGTTGATGTGCCCCCAGCGCGTCTGGACGAGCGCGATGTTCGGGTCGGTGAAATAGGGCATCACCACCTTGAGGATGTCGGGCTCGGGGCGGAAGTCGGCGTCCAAAATGAGCAGGAACTCGCCCTTGGCCACGGCGTCGGCCGCTTCGAGGGCACCGGCTTTGTAGCCCGTGCGGTCGGTGCGGTGCAGGCAGACGATGTCGAAGCCCTGCTCGCGGTAGTGCTCGGTGAGTTGCAGGCAGAGCTCGTAGGTGTCATCGGTCGAGTCGTCCAGAATCTGGATCTCAAGCTTGTCCTTCGGATAGTCGATGGCCGTGACTTTTTCCAACAGGCCGGGAAGGACGAATTTTTCGTTGAAGAGAGGCAGCTGAATGGTCACCACGGGCAGCTCATCCCACTGCCCCTTGGGCTGCGGCACGTCCTTGCGGTGCACAAGGTACAAGATCACCATCATGAGGCGATGCAGACCGTAGCCGGAAAGCCCGATGAGTACCAAAAAGTAAATCACGAGCCAGACGAAGTTAAACCAGTATGCCATATTGCGACGGGTTGTATCTTTTTATTGCCGCCCGAGATAGGGGTCTCGCGCGGGGAGGAGAAATCGCGTCAGCTCATACTATGAGCTTGACTTGCCCGGATGGTAATGTATCCTTTTGACAGAGTCAAGGCCAAAAAATCGCTCACGAATCTTTTTTATATGAAGAAACGTCTTTCGCTCATCAGGGTTGGTGCGCTTGCCGTGTTAACGGCGGCGCCGGTCGGGTTTGCTCAACAGGATGTGGATCCGGACGAGGTGCTCACCGATACGCTCGAGGATGTGTCGCCTGATCTGACGGAGCAGGATGAGGAGCGTCTCCCGGGCGAGGTTCCGGCGATGTTCCGCGACGATGCCATGCTCGATGAGTCTCACAGCAATCAGGAGCTGGGTATCAATGTCTATACGGCGCCTTCCATCAGCAAGATTTTTGCCCAGCTCGATCATCTGCCCTCGATTCCCGAGGATTACGTGCTGCGCAAGCGACCGGAGAAGCTGTCAACGGATGCGGGTTCCCTCGCGCTCGAGATGGGCTTTTTGCTGGCGGACGGCTTCATCGCGGTGCGCAGCGGGCATATGAATGATATTAAGCCCATCGCGCTCGATCTTTCGCGCTACGGCAAGGCTATGGGTGTCGGCGAGAAGATGAATGTGCACTCGGCCAGTCTGTTGGAGAATGCGGAGAAGGGCAATCTCGAGAAGTTCAAGGAGATTCTCTCGGCGACGCAGAATGACGTCAATGCCGAGCTGATGGATCTGCGCGATCCCGACTTGGCTCATCTCATTGCGCTGGGCGGCTGGGTTCGCGCTCTGGAGGCGTCGACGGCGGCTATTGATGCCCGCTTCGACGCGGAGCAGGCGGCGGTGATTTTTTACCCCGATGCGCCGGAGTATTTCAGCGAGATTCTCGAGGGGCTCAGCCCCGTGACGGCTCAGAAGCTGAAGGTGGCGCAGATGCGCGAGCAGCTTGCGCTGCTTGCGGAGCAGATGAGGCTCAAGCCCGGCGAGAGTCCCACGCCGGAACGCATCAAGGCCATCAATGAGACGGCCGCGCGGTTGGCGACTCTGTCGGTGGGACCCGGTTATGAGCACTGAGGCCCCCACGACGCTCCCTGAGCGCGACTATCTGCAAATGCGCCTGGCGATCGCGGCGCTGCAGCTCAATCGCGGAGCCGCGCCGAGTTATCGCGTGATTTTCCGCATTGCGCTGCTCAATGACAGCCGGGTCAGCGTGCGCCTGCACGGGCGCAAATGGACGCTGCGCGACCGCTCCGGGGCGACGCGCATCATCGAGGCGGAGCGCGTCTTTAACCAATACCCCGTGCTGATGCCGGGCTGCGCGTTCAGCTTCAGCGGTTTTCACGATTTTTCACAACCGCCGTCCTCCGTCACGCTGCGGCTTTTCGGCAGTGATCAGGCGCACAGCCCTTTCATCACGCCTCCGCTGGTGTTTGATCGCCGCTGCTTTCAGATGCGCCGATCCTGATCTGATTGCGCCGATCCTGCCTGCGGCGCTTTGGGCTTGCCCGCGCCGCAAGCCTGTAGTAAGCTCTTGCCAACCGCCATTTTACCGCCATGCTCATCGCTCCTTCCGTTCTTGCCTGTGACTTCCGCCGCATCGGGGATGAAGCCGTCCGCGCCCTTGAGGCCGGTGCCGATTGGCTGCACCTCGACGTGATGGACGGTTCGTTTGTGGACAATATCTCCTTCGGTCCCGATATCTGCGCGGCCATCCGAGCCGCCGTGCCCGCGTCCGCCTTTCTGGATGCCCACCTCATGATTGACGCGCCCGATCACTACCTGCCGCGCTTCGTCAAGGCCGGGATGGATATGATCACGATTCACGTCGAGCGCGAGGGAGCGGTCGATGTGCACGCGACGCTCGCCGCCATCCGCGCCGCGGGGGTGAAGGCCGGGCTGGCCGTCAATCCGGCGACGCCGGTGGAGCGCGTTTTGCCCTATCTCGATGAGCTCGATATGGTGCTGGTGATGAGTGTGGTGCCGGGCTTCGGCGGGCAGAGTTTCATGGGCGAGGTGCTCGAGAAGGTGCGTGTGCTCGATGGGCGCCGCCGAGCCGAGGGGCACCGCTTCATCATTCAGATGGACGGCGGCATCGGCCCCGCACAGGCGCCGCTCTGCCGCGAGGCGGGGGCGGATTGCCTCGTCGCCGGGTCTTCGACCTTCCGCGCGCCCGATATGGCGGCGGCCATCCGCTCCATGCGCTGAGGCAGCGCGGAGCCACCCGACTTTTTGAAATCCGGCTCTTTCGTCATCGTCATACACGCCCTCTTTCCGCCTCTTCGCGCCATGGACAAAGGAATGCAAAGTCTGCTCAATGTCGTGCTCAGCGTGCTGGTGCCCGTTCTCATTCTCGAGCACTGCTCGGCCCACGGCTCCGGCCTGCTCGATCTCGGCCCCTACCTTGCCATGGGGATTGCGCTGGCCTTCCCCATCGGGCTCGGGCTCTGGGGTTTGATTCGCCACCGCAAGGTTGATCCCGTGACTTTTTTCGGTCTGCTGGGCACGATTCTGACGGGGGTGGTGACTTTTTACGCGACGCAGGGCGAGGCGGCGGCGCTGCGCCCGGATACGCCGTGGTGGTATGCGGCTAAGGAGGCGCTGATTCCGCTGCTGCTCGGCGGTATTATGGTGGTGACGACGAAGAGCGAGACGTCGATGCTGCGCGTGTTTGTCTATTCGGATGCGCTCTTCGATATCCCGCGCATTGAGCGCTGCATCAGCGAGCAGGGCAAGCAGCGCGAGTACGAGCGCGTGCAGTGGCGCGCCTCTCTGCTGACGGCGGCGTCGCTCTTCGTGTCGGCCATCGCCAATTTTCTGCTGGCGCTCGGGTTTCTGCTGCCGGTGCTGCGTGAATCGCCCGAGCAGCAGCCCGTCGCCTACAATCAGGCCGTGGGCAACATGACGTGGTGCGGCTACCTCATCATCGGAGTGCCGCTGATGATAACGCTCATCTTGGTGATGCGCTACCTCATGAAGAAGCTCGGCGCACTCACCGGGCTTTCGGACGTGACGATGCCGCGCTGAAGCGTTGAGACCCGTGAAGCGCTGAGGCCGGAGCCGACCGCCGCCGGGCGGTGATCAGCTTCGCAGAGCAAGCCCCGCCGCGCGAGTTCCCGCCGCGCGAGCCTCTCCGGCGTCACTCAGCCGCCCCGCGCGCATGTCGTCAGCGCTGCGGCGGGTAGAGGCTGCGGCGGCCGACGGAGTGGTATTCGAAGCCGGCGTGCAAGACGTTGTCGGCGTGCAGGATGTTGCGGCCGTCGAAGATGATGGGCAGGCGCACCAGTTCGCGCACCTTGCGGAAGTCGGCCAGGGCAAACTCCTTCCACTCCGTCGCGACGACGAGCACCTCGGCCCCGCGGGCACATTCGTAGAGGTCGTCGCAGATCGTCACGGGGTAACCGGCCAGAGCAGCGGCTCCCGTCTTACGCGCCTTGGGGTCGTAGGCCGAGACGAGGGCTCCTTCGTCGCAGAGAGCCTTGATCATCTTGACGGCGACGGATTCGCGCACGTCGTCGGTGTTCTGCTTGAAGGCAATGCCCCAGACGGCCACGTGTTTGTTGCGCAGCACCCAGAGTTTTTCGCGGATGCGGTCGATGAAGCGCGTCATCTGGCGCGCGTTGATGGCCTCGACCTCGCGCAACAGGTTCATGGGTGCGCCCAACTGTTCGGAGACGTGGATGAAGCCCTTGACGTCTTTCGGGAAGCAGGAGCCGCCGTAGCCGAGCCCGGCATTGAGGAAATGCGGCGAGATGCGGCGATCCATCCCGATGCCTCGCGCCACCTGCGTCACATCCGCGCCGGAGCGCTCGCAGACGGCCGCCACGGCGTTGATGTACGAGATTTTGAGAGCCAAGAAGGAGTTGGCGGCATGCTTGATCAGCTCGGCCGAGGGAAGATCCACTTCGACGATGGGCGCGTTGAAGGGCTGGTAGACGCGCTTCATGAGGTCCATAGCGCGCTGTGAATTCGCGCCGATGACGATGCGGTCGGGGTGCATCAGATCGCCCACGGCGCTGCCCTCGCGCAAGAATTCCGGGTTGGAAACCACGTCCACATCGACGTCGCCGGGCGCATAGCGCGCGATCACCTGCGCCACCTTGCTGCCCGTGCTGACCGGAACGGTCGATTTGTCGACCACAATGCGGTAGCCGTACTCGGGACGCAGCGCGAGGGCGATTTCCTGCGAGACGGATTCGATGTAGGAGAGGTCGACCGAGCCGTCGCTCTGAGGGGGAGTCGGCACGGCGATGAAGATGATGTCGGACTGCGCCAAGGAAGCGGGCAAATCGGTACTGAAGCTCAGGCGCCCGGCAGCGACGTTGGACGCAATGAGAGCCTCGAGCTCGGGCTCGTAGATCGGTATGCTTCCCTGCCGCAGCGATGCGATTTTCTCCGCATTGTTGTCGACGCAAATCACACTGTGCCCGACCTCGGCGAAGCATGTCCCCGTCGTGAGGCCGACGTAGCCGGTTCCGATGATTGCCAGTCTCATATGCGTGACAGCATGATAGCAAAGAGCCCCCTCGCTCGTCAAGTTGATTCGTCGGCTTTTAAAAGGGCGCGATTCATGCGATGGCGTCCAACCTATATTCAACGATTTATCGGGCTCTTGACTCTCTGCTGCATATGAAGACATTTCACTATATCATTCCTGTTGTCGGCACGTTGATTGCCGTGCAATGTTCATGTTCTCAGAATGCCGAGGAGCAGGCTGTGGCCGAGTACGTCACGGCTTACGACACGGCCCGGGCGCTCAAGCAGCTGCAGGTGCACAAGCACCGTGCTCAGCTCACGAAACAGGCTTGGGTGCGCGACGACGCCGTCATGAATATCATCTACGGGCCGAACGGAAGCGTGATCTACAGCGGCGGCCCGGCCGCCAACACGGAAACGGTCTGGATCAACAGCCCGAGCGGCCCGACGCAGGTTTCGACGATGGCGAGTCCGCAGGGCTGTTACGTGACCTTCACGCCGGCGGCCGTCTACGTCACCGACGGGAGCACGGGACAAAAGAGCTACGTGCCGCGCCGGGCATCCGCCGCCGGTGCCAAGCCCGCGAGCGCCTCCGCCTCCGCCGGGAGCGCCGCGCCTTCCGCCGCCTCCCCGCGCTGACGGGCTCGCGGAGGCGGCGAAGCAGGGGCGATTTTGAGGGCGGGGGCCAAATTTGGCTTGCCTTCACGCGGAATTCAGGTATGCTAGTCGCAGCGGGTTCTCTACACACCCGCCTGACACCACCATGGCAAGCGACAATCTTCAGCACGTTGAGCAGAACTATATGTGCGACCCGGAGTCCGACGGCGGTTTCGTCTACACGACGGTCGAGGCCGCAATCAACTGGATGCACAAATATTCTCTGTGGCCGATGCCGATGGGCACCAGCTGCTGCGCCATTGAGTACATGGCCGCCTCGTGCTCTCGCTATGATATTTCGCGCTTCGGCGCCGAGGTGAACCGCTATGCGCCGCGCCAGGCCGACTTCATGTTCATCTGCGGCACGATCACCTACAAGATGGCGCTGATGGTGCGCCGCATCTGGGATCAGATGCCCGAGCCGAAGTGGTGCATCGCTTGCGGCGCCTGCGCCTGCACCGGCGGCATGTTCCGCACTTACTCCGTCCTTCAGGGTGTGGACAAGATTGTGCCGGTCGACGTTTACATCTCGGGCTGCCCGCCCCGCCCCGAGGCGCTGCTTCAGGGCCTCATCACGCTGCAGGACAAGATCATGAAGACGGATCACCCGCTCAAGGACTTCTTCAAGGAGCACCCGCTGCGCGAGGCGAACAACGCCGCTACCCTCAAGAACACCATCCCGCTTGAATAACCTCTTTTCCCGCACCGACACCAGCCATGACTACGCTCTTTGAACTTCAGAAGGCCGCCGCAGAGAAGATCCGTGCCCGCTATCCTCAGGTGAGCAGCAAGGAGTTTCGCGGCGACTTCACCCTCACGGTGCAGCCCGATGACCTGCTCGACGTGATGCGCTACGCCAAGGAAGCCTGCGGTTTCGATATGCTCGTCTGCGTCTCTTCCGTCGACCACCTCGGCCAAGAGCCGCGCTTCGAGGCGAATTACACGCTCACGCAGGCGGAGACGGGTGCCAATATGCTCGTCCGCGTGCCCGTGCCCGAGTCCAACCCCTCCGTCCCCTCGGTCGTCGATATCTGGCGCTCCGCCAACTGGCTCGAGCGCGAGCAGTACGACCTCATGGGCATCGAGTTCGTCGGGCATCCCGACCTGCGCCGCATCATGATGTGGGAGGGTTACCCCTGGAATCCGCTGCGCAAGGACTTCCCGATCAACGGCAAGGTCACCGAGCAGGCCGGTCTCGCCTTCACGGAGGTGGCTCCCACCGCCGGCGGCCCCTTCATCACCAAGCCCGGCGTGATGACGGCTTCCGAGCGCGAGCCCCGCGCTCAGGGCTGACGCACGCGACTCACACTTTCGCCGCCCCGTTGCCATGCGGGGCGGCTCTTTTTTTGGCCATGTCTTCTCTCCCCCCCGATCTCGACCCCGTCGTCCGCGCCCAAGCGTGGGTGGGCGACGCGATTCTTGCCCTCTATGTGCGCGAGTGGATTCTCTCGTTCCGAGGCGGCATCGACGGCAAGCTCTTCATTGAGTTTACGAGCAATGATTTTTTGCGCCTGACGGGCAATGCGACCGCCGTCGAGGCGCAGATCGGCCGCGTCTTCAAGTCCGACGGGCTGGAGGCGGCCTACGCTTGGATTGAACACCACCTGCGCCCCCGCATGGAGGAGCGCCTGCACCGCCTGCGCCACAAGGGCCTCGCGTAAGGGAGAGGCGCAGCGCACGCCCGCCCCGGGTGTTCGTTCGTCCTCGCGCCTCGCGCTCTCGTGCGCTCTGCCCCCCTCGCCCGCGCAACGCCCGCTCACGCCCGCCCGCCTCGGGGCCAGGGCACCCACGGGCTCCGGGGCGCAAAGCCCTTCCCTCACCTTCGCCGCGGCACCCGGCAGCTCGGCCGTGCACGGCGGCTGCGTCTCCTCCGGCGTGAGCCCCTGCAGCAGGCAAGCAAGCCTGCCCCGCAGAGCGCGCTGCCGCCCCGCCGCCCTTGAGCATATCCTCACTTGAGCATATCGGGCGTCACCTTGTAGCTCGCCCCGCAGCGGGGGCAGGAGACCTCGAGGAAGCCCTGCTCGGAGATAATGTCCGCAAAGTCCTTGTGCATCGCGCGGATGGTCGGCAAAATTTTCTCGACCGTGCAGCCGCAGCGGAAGTAAAAGCGGCGCGTCTCCAGCAGCTTGGTCTGCTCGCTCTCGCGGAGCTTTGCCACGGCCTCGGGCGTCAGCCCGGCGAGCCATTCGGCATCGGCATCAGGCTCGGCGGTGATGAGCGCGAAGCGATCGCCGTCGAGCACAAAGGCACGCGCCTGCCGCTGCTCGCTCTGGCGGTAATAATCCTCCACCCACTCGGCCACGGAGCTGCCGTGCAGGACGATGACCGAGGTCTGCGGCTCGCGGTTGCGAACGATGTTCTGCGCGAAGAGCATGTTGCCGTCGTGCAGCTTCACGTCCTTCGTAAAGGCGCGTCCGATCACCTCCTCATCCGTCGACGAGCCCGAGACAAAGTAGTTGGCGGCCTGCGGCTCGCGCACGTTGAAGGTCCAGGCGTGATACTCCTGCCAAGGGCGAGAGACGAGGTGCAGCGTGAAAAAGGCCAGCATCTGCTTGAGCGTGCCGTCGACGGGCTCCTCGTTGCGCATGCCGTGCTGCATCAGGTGCAGGTAATAGTCCACAAAGAGCGGTGAAAAATCCGCCGTGAGCAGCAGACAGTTGCGCCCGCGCACGAAAATCGACTCCACCGTTGTAAACTCCTCCACCCCCTCGGGGGCGGAAGGCGTGCCGGTATCGGTATCCGTAGTCATGGTGAAAAGCGTTCGGGTTCGGTTCAGTCAATGATGCCGCAGCGGCGCAGCAGCGCCTCGGGATCGGGGTCGCGGTGCATGAAGTCGTGGAAGAGCTCGGCAGCGGGGCGGCTGTTGCCCTGAGAGAGGATGCAGCGGCGGAAGTCGCGCCCCGTCCGGCGGTTGAAAATACCCTCCGTCGCGAAGCGCCTGAAGGCATCGGCCTCCAGCATCTCAGCCCACTTGTAGGAGTAGTAACCGGCCTCATAGCCGCCTTCAAAGATATGCGAGAAGGCGCGCAGCATGCTTGTTCCCTGCTCGGTGAGCGCGACGCGGTAGTCGGCGAGAATCTCGCGATCGACCTCTTCCACATCGCGGTTGAGGTAGGCGGGCGTGTTGACGTGCAGCTCGAGGTCGAGCTTGCCGAAGCAGAGCTGGCGCATGAAGTCGCTCGCCGCGCCGCAGTTGCGGGCCGCCAGCATCTTTTCCTTGAGCGCCGCCGGCATGAGCGCTCCCGTCTGCCAGTGCCGGGCGTAGCGGTCGATGGCCTCGGGCTCCCAAGTCCAGTTCTCATTGATCTGGCTGGGCAGCTCGACGAAATCCCAAGCGACGTTGCAGCCCGCCAGCGAGCGCACCTCGACGTCGCTGAGCGTCTGGTGCAGCAGATGTCCGAACTCGTGAAAAATCGTCTCGACCTCGCGATGCGTCAACAGCGCGGGCCTGTCGCCCAGCGGACGGCTGAGGTTGCCGCACATCAGCGCGAGATGCGGGCGGCGCGGGTGCCCGTCGACGGGCGGCTGCCCGCAGCTCAGGCAATCCATCCAAGCGCCGGCTCGCTTGCTTTCGCGGGGGTGCCAATCGGTGTAGAAAGCGCCCAGCTTCTCGCCGCTCTCATCGTCGTAGACCTCGTAGAAGCGCACCTCGGGGTGCCAGACCTCGACGGCGCCCTCGGGCAGCGCCTCTCCCTCCTTCAGGCAGGCCGTCGGCCGCTCCTCGAAACGAATGCCGTAGAGCCCCGCGTAGATGGAGAACATGCCGTCGAGCACGCTCTGCATGTTGTAGTAGGGGCGCAGCTCCTCGCTGTCGAAATCGAAGAGAGCCTTGCGCCGCTTCTCACTCCAGTACGCGACGCTCCAAGGCTTCATCACGGGCATCTCCTCGCCGCTGCGCTCCTCGGCGAAGCGGCGAATCGCCTCCTGCTCGGCCAAGTAGGCCGCCTTCACCCGATCGTGCAGATCATTGATGAAGCCGAGGGCGCGTGCGCCGCTGCCCGCCATGCGGCGGCTCGTGGCGTAGTCGGCGTAGCAGGCGAAGCCGAGCATCCGAGCCTTCTCGGCACGCAGAGCGAGAATGCGATGCAGCAACGGGGCGTTGTCGTGAGCGCCCGTTCCCTTGGTGCAGAGACCGCGCCAGACGCGCTCGCGCAGTGCCTCATTGTCCGCAAAGCTCATCACGGGCATGACGGAAGTCATCTGCAGCGTGAAGCGCCACTGCGGCGCCTCGGGGCTGCCGTAGCCCTTCGCGAGCGCACTGCTGCGGGCATCTTCGCGAGCCGATTCGGGAAGCCCCGCGAGCTCCGCCTCATCGGCGGTGACGTACTCCCAAGCGTTGGTCGAATCGAGGACGTTCTCGCCGAACTGCTGGCAAAGCTGAGCCAACTCGGCCGAGAGCTCGGCGTAGCGCTGCTTTTGGTCGGGCGGCAAATCGGCCCCGCTCTCGCGGAAGTCGGCGAGCGTCTCTCGGATGAAGCGTTGCTTGACGGGCGAGAGCTCTTGCACCCACGCCTGCTGCGCGGCCTTCCGGAGCACGGCGTAGAGCTGAGGATTGAGCGTCACGCTGCTGGAATAAATCACCACCTCGGGCATGAGCTCATTGATCACCTCGCGCAGCTCGGGGGCATCCATCACCGAGTGCAGGTGATTGAGGCGCTGCCAGCCGCGCATGAGAGCCGCGCCGGATTCCTCGAGCGCGGCGAAGGTGTTTTCATAAGTCGGCTCCTCAACGGCGCAGATGCTCTCCAGCGCCTCCTTGGCCTGCTCGATGGCCAAACGTATGTCCGTGCGAGCGCGAGCGGGCGTCAGCTGCGACCAGGCAATTGCTTGCGTGTCTTCCAGAAAGGGGTGTTCGCTCATAGTCATTGCGCCCATTGTAGCAGCCGCCGCGCGGTGCGTCAAGCACGCTCCCCGACAGCAAAAACGCCTTTCCGCCCGACAGCTGCCCGACAGCTGCCCGATAGCCTCCCGACAGCCGTAAAACAGCCGCCCGACAGCCTCCCGACAGCCGTAAAACAGCCGCCCGACAGCTGCAAAAGCCCCGAGGCTCCGCAGTTTTTATCTTGACGCGGCCCACCTGCCTGCTACAATGAGGAACGGCTCGGAGAGCCATGCGAACCACCCCCATCCCATGAACAAAGCTTTCAGACTGATCCCCCTGAGCCTGCTGTTGAGCCTTCCCGCTGCGGCAGGACGCGTCGGGCTCGCCCTGTTGCCGGCCGAGCCCCTGCCCCCCACCCCTGCACCCCTGCCGTCCTCGCCGGAGAATTCCGCGCCGAGCGCCGACGCACCCGAGGCGGTCGCTCCCGTCGACGCCGCTCTCGACACGCCGACTCCCGAGGCCGCCGATAAGGAGGTGACGACGCGTCTGCAACTGCTCAACGAGGCCAATGAGCTTCAGAGTGAGACGGCCGAGCTCGTGCTGCACCTGCGCTGGGGTCGCATCGGTCTCAGCGAGGCGCTGCCGAAGCTCAAGGAGCTGCTCGAACGCTCCGATGAGACCTTCGGGCAGGCTGTTGCCGACGGCACGATCAAGGACTGCCTGCATGGGCACGCCCGCCTGCGTCGCGCCGCCAACGCGCTCATCGTGACGGCGCGGGTCATTCGCGACCAGTTCTCGTATTACATGAACGCCGCCGACACGCCCGCCGAGCTCAAGAGCCTCATTGAGAAGAGCCTCTACGCCCGCCGCGGCTTCGTTCTGCGCAGCGAGCTGAGCGATGACATGCTGCGGCGCATCGAGCCCATCGAATCGCGGCTCCGCGAGACGGCGGATATGCTGAATCAGGGAGCGGAGATTCTCGAAAAGGTCACGGACCGCGAAAGTGCGGATGCCGCTGCGCCGAAAATTCTCGATCTGCGCACACGCGGCCGCAAGCTGCACGAGGAGTCGATGACCTTCATCACGTCGCCGCAGGGTGAGAAGGACGAGGAGGAGCTGGCGCGAGCCGCCGCCTGCAGCGTCGGTCTGAGCGGCCCCTGGCTGCGCGTCCGCGAACAGGAAGAGCGCCTCAGCAAGGAGTCCTTCTACGGCTCTCAGGCGCTGCGCGAAGCCATCGGCGAGGCACCCTGAGGCTGCTGAGACACACCCCGAGGCCCGCTGAGACACACCTCGAGGCCCGCTGAGGCACCCCGCGGCCGTTGAGACACCCCGAGACCCTCGGAGAAACACCCTGAGGCGTGCCGGAATCGGCCGCTCACCCGATGTCGGCGGGCGGCATGCCCGCCGCTGAGGCTCGGCGGCGCCGGTGCGGGCTCCCTTCTTTTAGACCTGCCCGCAGGTGGGAGGACGCAGGCGGAAGGGTGCAGGCTGAAAGCCGCAAGCAGAAGGACGCAGGCGGAAGGGTGCGGGAGAGAAAAGCGATGCGGCTGCGGCTCAGCCCTCGTCGTCATCGCTCAGCGTCTCGATGCGAAAGACGTTGATCGTGTCGGGATCGGGGCAGCAGAAGCGCGCCGTGCCGGGCTCTTCCCCGGGGATGCTGCCGCCGTAGCGCAGGATATCCGCGTAGAGGAAGCCGACGTGCATCGCCATCGGGCAGAGCTTGCCGCGTTCGGTGTCAAAATCGAAACGATCGCCGATGCAGTGCCCGCGGTGGCAGCCGCGAGGGCCTTTGCGATCAATCAGGGTAATGCGAATACGGGGCTTTTTCATGTCAGGCAGGAGCTCAGAGAAACGCCGCGGCACGACCGGGAGCGGCAACGGGGAGCGGCAGGCTCAACCATAGCGCATCAGCCTCTGTGATGCAAGCCCAAACAGCCTGAAGACGCGACACAGTTGATGATTGACATCGCGAGAGACACACGGTAAACTTCGCGACATGAAGCTCGTGAGCTGGAATGTCAACGGACTGCGCGCCACCCTCGGCAAAGGCTTGGCGGAAAAGATGGACGCCCTTGCCCCCGACCTGCTCTGCCTGCAGGAAATCAAAGCCCGCCCCGAACAAGTCAAGGATGACTGGATCAACGCTTGGCCGCACGCCCTCTGGAATCCGGCGCAGCGCCCGGGCTACTCCGGCGTGCTCATCCTCTCCAAGCTGCCGCCGCTGAGCACGAGCCTCGGCATCGGCCAACCCGAACACGATGCCGAAGGACGCGTCGCCACCATGGAGTTCGACGACTTTTACTTCGTCGGCTGCTACACCCCCAACTCCCAAAACGAGCTCGCGCGCCTGCCCTACCGCCAAGAATGGGACGCCGCCTTCCGCGACTACGTCTGCCGCCTGGCCGAGACCAAGCCCGTCGTCCTCTGCGGCGATCTGAACGTCGCCCACGAAGAAATCGACTTGGCGCGCCCTGATGCCAACCACTTCAGCGCGGGATTCTCCGACGAAGAACGCGCCGGCTTCAGCCGCCTGCTCGCCGCCGGCTTCACCGACAGCTTCCGCCACCTCCACCCCGACGCCCGAGACGCCTACTCGTGGTGGAGCTTCCGCGGCGGTGCACGCGCGCGGAACGTCGGCTGGCGCATCGACTACTTCTGCGTGAGCAACGGCATGGTCGACCGCATCGCCGAGGCCGGCATTCACGCCGACGTCACGGGATCCGACCACTGCCCGATTTCGCTCGTTCTGCGCTGAGTTCTGCGCCGAGCCCCGCCTGCGCCGCGAAACGCGGCGCCCGCCCGACGCCCCTTCCGCCCACCGCCGCCCCATGGTCAAACACATCATCCACCCCCTGCTGCTGAGTCTGGCGCTCACCGTCTGTCTCTTTCTGGCGCTGTGCTGCGCGGTCTATGCCGAGAGCCGCTCGCTGAGCGTCGATACCTACACCGTCCCGATAGAGCAGTGGGCGGACGAGCTGCAACCCGTGCGCATCGCCGTCATCGCCGACCTGCACGTCAAGCGCTGGGACAAGCAGCAAATGGCGGACGTCGTCGAGGCCATTCGAGAGGCCAAGCCCGATCTCATCATGCTCGCCGGAGACTACGTGGAAGGCGTGCGCCGAAAGGACGCCATGCCCATCGACGACATCGCTGCCGCCTTGGCGCCTCTGGCCGACATCGCACCGACCTATTACGTGCTGGGCAACCACGACCTCAGCGCCCCGGCACACCACGTGAAACACGCCTTCAACAAGGTCGGCTTCACCTTCGTCGAGGGGCAGCGCCTGCGCCTCACGCTCTCGCACGGGCGCAGCATGGACCTGCAGGGCGTGGGCTACTACGAGAGCGAAAACAAGCCGCTCAACAAGCTCTTCAGCCAACCGCGCGACGCCGCCGTGCCCCTCGTCGTGCTCTGCCACACCCCCATCGGCTTCGACGTGCAGCCTCTGGATCTCGACCTCGTCATCGCGGGGCACACCCACGGCGGGCAGATCTGCAATGCGGACGGCGTTCCGCTGGTCTCGCTGCACGGCATGTCGACCGAGCGCCTGCGCGCCGGGCTCAAAAAGACCCCGAACGGCCGCCACCTCTTCATCACGCGCGGCATCGGCTGGAGCCGGGCGCCCCTGCGCCTGCACTGCCGCCCCGAAGTGGCCATCCTTGAACTGCGCTGACGCCGCGCCCGCAGCTCGCCCACGCAGCTCGCCCACGCAGCTCGCGTCCTCGGCTCTCACCCGCCCCGGCGGGAGATGATGAGCCAAGCCCCGCCCCGACGGGAAACGAGGAGCCGAGCCCCCGCCCCGCGCCTCGCCGACGCCCTCATTCTGCCTCGGCACCCGCCTGCGCATGCCCGCGCATGAGGGCAAAAAACGGGCGGCACCGCTTGCGCCGTGCCGCCCGCAAAACATAACAAACACAACTCATCAATAGTGCATCGGCATGAGCACGTAGAGGAACTCATCCGCCACGCGCATCACACAGGGACCTGAGGAATCAATCAGGTCGATGGACACATCGCCCTCGCCCACCGCCTTGAGCGGGTCGAGAATGTAGTCCACATTGAAAGCGATCGTCAGCTCGCGGCCGTCGTAGTTGATGGGCAGCTCCTCATTGGCCTCGCCGAGATCCGTCGAGCCCGTGAGCACCTCCATCGAACCCGGAGCAAAGCGGAAGCGCACGAGATTCGTCTTCTTGGCGGCCAGCAGCGACACGCGGCGCACCGTCTCGCTGAGATCCTGCGCCTTAATCTCAATACGCTCATTGTAGCGGCCGGGAATCACCTCGCGGTAATTCGGATACTTGCCGTCGATAATCTTGGTAATCAGCAGCGTATCCTCGAAATCAAAGGCGGCCTGATTCGTCGTGATGCGCACCATCACATCGCCGCTGTCGCTGAGCAAGCGGTGAATCTCACCCACCGCGCGGCTGGGAAGATCAATGCACACCTGCTGCGACTCCGGGAACTCCAGCTCGTTCTCAAACAGCGAAAGACGGCGGCCGTCGGACGCCACCATCGTCAGCTTGCCATCCTGAAAGCAGGTGTAAATACCGTTGAGCACGTAGCGCGAAATATCCTTCGAAATCGCAAACTCCGTGTAGCGGAACCCGCGATTGAGCATCGCCTGAGGCACGCGGAACTCGCGCGACTCCTTGAACACCGGCAGCTTCGGGAACTCCTCCGCCGGCAGACCGTTGAGCTTGAAGAGCGCGCGATTGCAACGAATCGTCGCCACCGTCCCCGAGCGCTCAATCGAAACCTCGCCGTCGCGCATCGCGCCGATAATCGCCTGCAGGCTCTTGGCCGGCAGCGTGATGGCGCCGGGCTCCATCACCATGCAGGGAAGCTTCGTGAGAATCGTCAACTCCATGTTGGTCGTCGTCAGGCGCAACTCGCCATCCGCGGCCTCGAGCAGAACATTGGAGAGAATGGGCAGGCTCGCACGCGTGGAAACCACGCCGGTCACCTTGTTGAGCCCATCGAGCAGAACTTGTTTGGCAAGAGCAATTTTCATACGTGAATCCTTCGGTTTGCGATTATTTTAGCGGGCAACCCGCCATCAGGCAAGCAAAAAAACATACGACCGCCATATTTTCCGGCATCAGAGCAAAAAGCATACAAGATGTAGTATGTCGGGCTCTTCCGGCGCCCCTACGCCTTCTTCGCGCCAAGGCAAAAAGCTCAAGATAAGTCAAGCATCTGCCGAATCGCCCCTTTGTCGGCAGCATCGCAACGAAAACCCGCGACTGCCGAACGGCAGCCGCGGGAGCTCGAAACAGTGCAAACAGCGCAGGCTCACTTGCCGGACGCCTTGTCCGCCGCAGCCGGAGCCGGAGCCCCTAGCGGATGCGGACGCGTCATCGCCTCGCGGTCGATGCGCGGCGTACCGTCCTCCTCGCGGAAATTGAGCTTCTCACTGTCGAAATAAGGATACTGCCCCTTGAGACGCAGCGCAAAATCCGCCTCATCGCGCTTCGCCTTGGGCAGCCACGCCACCTCCGCCACGGCGCAGATGCGGGGCACCAGCTGGTATTGGAACTTGAGCGGGCTGTGCAAGTACTCACTCCAGAGATTCCCCTGCACCCCCAGCACATGCCGCTGCTCCTCAGGCGTGAGATTCGGCAGCACGGGGTCGAAACTATAAACCCTCTGCCAGTCGAAATCCGTCGACGTCCCGATGCCGCGATAGCTCGGATCCGCCGGGAACTTCCCCTGCCCATAGTCGAGATAGAAATGCGAGTTCGGCGTCAGAATCACATCGTGCCCCTTCTTCACCGCAGGGTACGCGTACTGCAAATTGCGCCAGACCATCACCACGGCAGAGGCCGGAATCTGGCTATCCTCCATAATCTCATCCCAGCCGATGATGCGGCGATCGTGCTTGGCGAGATCCTCCACGCAGAAATGCGTAAAATACTGCTGAATCTCACCGCAGCTCTTCATCCCGTGCTCCTCCATAAAGCGGTGAGCACCCTTACTCTTCTGCCACTGGTCGCGCGGCACCTCGTCACCGCCGATGTGAATATACGGAGCTTTAGGGAAAAGCGCACAAACCTCATCAAACACATCGCGAATAAACGCAAAAGTCTTCTCCTTGGGCGCCATCACGTAGGGGTGCACGCCCCAAGTCGTCGCCACCCGAGGCTCAAAGCCCTCAATATCATCATTGCCCAGCTCGGGGTACGACGCAATCAGCGCGCAATTGTGCCCGGGCACCTCGATTTCCGGAATCACCGTAATACCGTGAAACTCGGCATAGGCCACCACATCGCGAATCTCTTCCTGCGTGTAATAACCGCCGTGCGGCTGATCCCCCGGCACGAGGAAATCCGTCACACTCGGAGAAACCGGGCGCTGAGAACCCAGCTGCGTAAGCTTCGGGTACTTCTTAATCTCGATGCGCCAGCCCTGATCATCCGTCAAATGCCAATGCAAATAATTCAGCTTGTAGCGAGCCATCAGGCGAATCACCTGCTTCATCTCATCGACCGTGCGGAAATAGCGCGACACATCAATCATCAGCCCGCGGTAGCGCAGCAGCGGCTCATCCTCCACCTTCATCGCCGGGAGAGCCTTCCGCCCGTCGCGATCCTGCACCACCGCCTGAGCCAGCGTCTGAGCCGCGAGGTGGAAACCGCGAAGATCATTCACGGCAATACTGATTCCCTCGGGCGTCACCTCTATCGCGTACCACTCCGGATTCACGCCGCGAGCCTGCAGCACCTTCAAATCGCCCGTGCGCTCCTCGGGCAGAACCTCGAAGCCGGCAGCCTGCAACGCGCGGATCGCCGCACGCCCGGCCTCACTGCGGCTCGTCCGATCATCCACCCGAATACCGCCGGACAGCGAAAAGCCCGGCTTCTGCAACTCGAGACTCAAATCAAGCGGCTTGGGAATAAACGAAGGCGACTGTTCCACCGGAGCGGAAGGCGCCGCGAGGGCGCAGGCCGCACCGAAGAAACCCAACACGGAGCTCAGAGGGAAGCGTCGCATGTCAAGATGATAGGATATAGCACCCCCATCCGTCAACCAAAAAACACCGCCCTCCCATTTTCTGGCACACCTGTCCCAAAGTTTCAAGGCGCAGTCGTTTTGACGGCTCCTTGAGTATACAAAAAATGGAGGCTTGATTT